>NZ_SZWJ01000004.1:0-105908 GCF_012184455.1 Caulobacter sp. SSI4214
GGCGAGGTCTACGGCCCCGGCGTGTTCGGCGGCCACAAAATCCGCTGGTGGGGCCTGTGCGGGCGCAAGGCGGACACCACCGACATGCTGCTGATCGGCCCCGCGCCCTGGGCCTTGACCAAGGGCGGCGCGCGGGCGCACGGCCGGCAGGTCAGCTACGGAACCTGCTATCATCGCGACGACGGCGACGGCTGGAAGACCGTCGCGTGCAGGATCAATCCCTAGATCGCGACCGCCGCGGCCCGCGTAAAGGCCGGCGATGCCAGGTTGGCGGTCACGGTTCGCAGCCGCGCCAGTCCGTAGGCCAAACGCCCTTCCGGCGTCTCCAGCAGCGGCTCACCCAGCGCCAGCCCCTGGTGCAGAACGTCGAGGTCCGGTCCGCCCAGGTCCTCCGCCCTCGCCTGCCCGGCGACGCCGGCCACGAACACCGCCGCGTGAAAAACGTGATTGACCTGTCGGAACAGCCACAGCCGCGCCTGCTCGGCTCTTGAAGCCTCGCGGCCGAAATAGGTGCGCAGCAGCGTGGCCTCGTCCTCCGGATCGACGGCATAGGTGTTGGCGATGGCGGCAAGATCGACATAGCGGTCAGCCCGAAACGCCGCCTCCCAGTCGATCAGCCAAATCCGCCGGCCGTCATAGAGGATGTTGCGCGGATTGAGATCGTTGTGACTGGACACCGGCTCGGGCCGCAGTCGCCGGCACGCTTCGTACAGCCGGGCCCAGCCGTCGAAGGCCCCGATCGGAACCACGCCACCGCGCCCTGCCTGATCGACGATCATCGCCAGGCCGTCGAGATAGTCGACCAGTGGCGGAAAGCCCTCGATCCCATGCAGCGCCCGCACCGCCTGGGCCAGCTCGACCACGAGGTGGGCCCGCTTCCCCACATAATCCAAAGTCAGTGATCGGGGCTCGATATAGTCCATGATCGCCACGCCATCGTCCGGATCGGCGTAGAGGACGCGCGGCGCGAGACAGGCGCGCGCAGCGAGACCCATACAGGCATAGCTCCGGCGCGGATCGCGCAGCGCGTCAAAGCGGGCCTCGATCCGCAGAAGATAGGCGACGCCACCCACGCGGACGCGCCAGGTCTCGGCGCCCGACAGCCCGCCGGACAACGCCGCACAGCCATCCAGCGCCTCGGTTCCGAACGCGGCGCGAAGGGCTTTTCGGACGACGGGACGCTGGTCGGGTGGAACGGACATCGACGGAACCTCCTGAGCGGAGCCGCCTTATTTACCCGGATGAAATATAAGTCAATATAACCCGGGTAATATTTTAGCCCCTTTACGAGCAAGCCTTCCTTCGCGGTCGTCCCCATGAAAAAGGGGCCGCCCCCGCTTCCCCTGTTCCTCGAATAGGCTAAACCAGCCCCATGCCCTCCCCGGCGCCGCGCGACGCGGCCGTGATCGATATCGGCTCAAACTCGGTGCGCCTGGTGGTGTACCGGCTGGAAGGCCGCGCCATCTGGACCGTCTTCAACGAGAAGGTGCTGGCCGGCCTTGGCCGCGACCTGGGCGCCAGCGGGCGCCTGTCGTCCGAGGGCGTCGCCCAGACCCTGCAAGCCCTCAAGCGGTTTCGCGCCGTGCTGGAGGCGGTCAATCCGGCCGAGACGTTCGTCGTCGCCACCGCTGCCGCCCGCGAGGCCAAGGACGGCCCCGACTTCGTCCGCCGCGTGCGCGAGGAGGCCGGCTTCACGGTGCGTGTCCTCAGCGGCGAGGAGGAAGCCCACTACGCCGCCGTCGGCGTGCTGGCCGGCGCGCCGGACGCCACCGGCGTGGTCGGCGACCTGGGCGGCGCCAGCCTGGAGCTGATCCGCCTGAACGCCACCGGCGCCGGCCAGGGCGTGACCCTGCCGCTGGGCCCGTTCAGCCTGGCGGGCCCCGCCGGGACGGCGAACGGCTTCGACGCCGAGCGCGTCCGCCGCCTGGCCCGCGAACGCATCGCCCCCGTCGCCGCCGATTACAGCACCGACACCTTCCATGCCGTGGGCGGCGCCTGGCGCAACCTCGCCCTGCTGCACATGCGGCTGTCGGGCTATCCGCTGCACGTCGTCCACCAGTACGAGATCCCCGCCGCCGAGGCCCTGGAGGCCGCGCGTCTGGTGGCCCATCAGTCCAGGAGCTCGCTGGAACGCATCGAGGGCATGAGCAAGAAGCGCTCGGAGACCCTGCCCTACGCCGCCGTGGTTCTGGAAATCCTGATCGAGCAGCTCGGCGTCAAGCGTGTCGAGATCTCGGCCTATGGCGTGCGCGAGGGCCTGCTGTTCGAGGCCATGCCGCCGCGCGTGCGGGGCCTGGACCCGTTGATCGAGGGCTGCGCGGCCCTGGGCGCCCGCCAGGGCGTCGGCGACGAACTGGGCCCGGCGCTGGAGGGCTGGATCGCTCCGGCCTTCCGCGCCCTGCCCGCGCTGTTCGGCGAACGCGATCCGATCCTCGTCGCCGCCGCTTGCCGGCTGGCCGACATGGGCGTGCGCCTGCACCCCGACCACCGCGCCGACCTCGTCTATGAGCAGGTGCTGCGCGCGCCGATCGCCGGCCAGGGCCACGCCGAGCGCTGCTTCCTGGCCGTGGCCGCCCACGCCCGCCACGCCACCACCTTCAATCCGCCCGAGATCGCCACGCTGGAGCGCCTGATGAGCCCCGCCCAGCTGAAGCGGGCCCGCGCCCTGGGCGCCACGATCCGTCTGGCCTGCGACCTCTCCGGCCGCAGCCCCAGCCTCCTGGCCCACTCGCGCCTCACCCTGGACAAGAACCACCTGGTGCTGGCCGCCGAGCCCGGCTTCGCCGACCTGCTGCTCGGCGAACAGACCAGCAAGCGCGCCGGCACGGCCGCCCAACATCTTGGCCTGAAGCCCAAGATCATCACCGCATGATCCAGGCATAGACCCGACGGGGATCTATGCTTAATAGGAAAATAATCCCCCCAATACGGGGTTAAAGCCTCTTCAAACCCGCAAAACGCGGTCTCCGCGAGTATAGTTTGTTATCCTTGCCGGCCTAGCGTGACCTCGAACACATAGGGAGGTCAGTGATGTTACAGCGTAAGGTCGACTATCTGGACGCCATCGCCCCAGCTCCTTCCAAGACCGCCAGCCCGCGGCCCCAACTCCACGTGGCCAACGATCACGACGCGCCGGCCGTCAGCCCCGCGCGCACCCTGCAATCCGAAATCGGCCGGATCTTCGCCCAGGAGAGCAAATGGTCGGTCCGCCGCACCGTGGCGCTGGGCGCGGCCTTCCACCTGGGCGTCTTCTGCGCCCTGGGCCTGGCCGCCGGCGGCGCGCTGGCCCAGTTCCCGCATCACTGAGCTTGGCGTGAGGCGGGGCGGCGGATCAGAGCCTCCGCCCCGCCCTCATACCACTCCCAAGCCGCAGAGCCCCAGCAACGCGCCTCCGACGAGTGCGATCAGGGGATGAAGCTTGGTTCGAGTTGTCACCGCGGCGACGGCCAGCGTGATCGCCGCCAAGCCCCAGGTCGTATCCGAAGCCCGAGCCATGGTGATAGCGCTGGCCGCGATCAACCCGACCGTCACCGGCGCGAGGCCGGCTTGAACGATCCGCCGCCAGGGTCGGTCGCGAAAGCGTTCCCAAGCGCGCAAAGCGAAGGCGGCGAGCAGCGATGACGGTCCAAACGTGGCGATCGATGTGACCGCCACGCCCAGAAATCCGGCGACGCGCCAGCCGACGAGCGGCGCCACCATCATATTTGGTCCCGGCGCGGCCTGCGCCAGCGCGAACAGCGCGCCGAACTGTTCGGCCGTCATCCAGCGCCGCGCATCGACCACCTGCCTCTGCATTTCCGGCAGGATGGCGTTCCCGCCCCCAAACGCCAGCAGCGACAACTCGCCGAAGATCAGGGCCAGGGCAAACAGCGTCGATGTCATGGCCGCGCCGCCTTCCAGGTCATCGCGATGCTGATCGGCGCCAACGCCAACATCGTGGGCGGCAACGGCAGCCGCAACCCGGCGACCGCCAAGACGCACGCGGCCGCGATGATGCAGTTGATCGGACTCACGCGAAGCGGCCAGGCGACCTTGGCGGCCATCGAGAGCAGCAATCCCGCCGCCGCCGCCGCGAGCCCGGCGAAGACGTGGCGGACCTTGGGATCGTCCTGGAAGCGATCGAACAGCGCTCCCAGCGCGATCACGACGACGGTCGGGGCCGCGATCAGGCCAAGGATCGCGGCCAGAGCGCCCGTCGCGCCTCGAAACTTCAGTCCGACGGCGACCGACATGTTGATGATGTTACCGCCGGGCATGAATTGGCAAAGGCCCAGCAGATCGGTGAATTCATCGGCGTCGAGCCAGCGCCGTTTCTCGACCATCATCCGTCGCGCTAGCGGCAGCACGCCCCCGAAGCCGGTCAGCCCCAGAATAAGGAAGCCGTGAAAGAGCTCGACGACGCTGGGCGGGTCGCGCCCGGGACTGGCGGGGAGAGGAGAGATTGGCATGGACATTGAGCGCCTTGGACTTTGAGGCCCAAGAGCTACTCGCCACCCTTACATACTTCAAATATATCTCAGATGCATTTTACATACTTTGGACATATGGAATGATTGAGCTGCGCCATCTTCGATATGCCGTCGCCGTGGCGGACGAAGGCCATATCACCCGCGCCGCTGAACGGCTGGGCCTCCAACAACCCCCGCTCAGTCAGCAGATCCGCGCGCTTGAGGAACGGCTGGGCGTCGCGCTGTTCCGACGCCTGCCGCGCGGCGTCGCGCCAACCGCCGCCGGCGAGGTGTTCATAGAGCGGGCGCGAGCCATCCTGGGCGATGTCGACTTGGCGATCGAGGCCGCGCGGCGGACGGGGCGCGGACAGGCCGGAAGACTGGCGGTAGGCTTTACTGGCTCAGCCGCCTTCCATCCACTGGTCGCGAGCGTTATCCGCGCCATGCGTGACAACTCGCCAGACCTCGGCCTGACCCTACAGGAAGCCAACAGCGACACGCTGATCGCCGCCGTGCGAACCGGTCGGCTCGATGCGGCCTTCGTTCGCGCGCCGCCCGAGGAAGACGCCGGCGTGACCATGCGACAGCTGCTGGACGAGGAAATGGTCGCGATCCTTCCGAATGATCACCCCTTGCTCGCCCAATATGAAGAAGGCCAGGCGATGCCGCTCGAAGCCTTGAGCGCGGCGTGCTTCGTCCTCTATCACCGGCCAGGCGGTCCAGGGCTCTACGACGGCATTATCGCGGCATGTCGCAAGGCGGGCTTCAGCCCGCGCGTCGTCCAGGAGGCGTCGCAGATGACCTCGACACTCAGTCTGGTCGCGGCGGGGCTTGGCGTCTCCCTCGTTCCCGGGTCCATGGGAGGGCTAGGCATGACGGGCTTTTCCCAAAGACGTCTGCGCCCCGGAGACGCGCCGGTCGCGCCGCTCATCCTCACCTGGCGCACCGGAGAGGAAAGCGGTCCGCTCGCTCGTCTCATCGAGGACGTTCGGCGCGCGCTCGCCGTGTAAGGGCAAGCCCCCTCACCCCTCCAGCCCGTATCGCTTGGCCCGCTCCGCCACGCGAGGATTGAGCGACAAAGCCTTGGCCTTGTCGGCGTCGGCCTCGGGGATCTTGCCCAGGCGGCGCTGAACGACGCCGCGGGCGTACAGCGACCAGGCTTCGCGAGGCGAGCTCGCGACGGCGGCGTCGTAGTCGGCCAGGGCCTTGTCCAATTCGCCTCGGCGCAGGCGGACCAGCGCGCGGCTGTCGAGATAGGCCGCGTCGCCCGGACGCAGGCGCAGCGCCGCGTCGCAGTCGCCAAGCGCCTTGTCCAGCTCGCGATTCAGTAGAGCGCGCGCCCAGCAGCGACCGTTGAAGGCCTGGGCGCGGGCGACGTCCTCGGGATGGCTCTTGAGCCAGAGGTCGAAGCTGTTCAGGGCCAGGTCCGGCGCGTCAGCCGACGAATAGAGGCTCCCCAGCCGGATGCGGGCGCCCGAGGACGGCGCCAGGGCCTCGTCGGCGATCTTCAGGTCGGCCAGGGCGCCGGCGGGATCGCGCGCCCCCAGCCGCAGCTGCGCCCGCGTCAGGCGCGCTTCGGCGTTCTTCGGATCCAGGACGATGGATTTGTCGAGATCGGCCACGCCCAGCAGCAGCTGCCGATTGGCCAGGTGCGCCCGGGCGCGCTGCAGCAGGTATTCGGCGTCGTTCGGCGCCATGGCCACGGCCTTGTCGAAGTCGGCGATGGCTTCGTCGTACTTGCCGCGCGAGGCCAGCACCGCGCCGCGCCGGCCATAGCCGGCCGCGTCCGTGGGCTCGGCTGCGGCGTCGGTCAGGTCCAGGGCCTTGCCGGTCTCGTCCACCGCGCCCTTGGGGTTGATGCCAAACAGCGGTCCGCCCTCGTAGGTGAAGAACATCCGGTGGTTCTGGTTGTCGACGAACACCCGATGGGTCTGAAAGAAGTCGATGCCGATCAGCATGTCGGCGTCGTCGAGCGACTGGTCGACGATCGGCAGCATGGGCCCCTTGATCGCCTCGCCGCCGATGTCGATCTTGTCGAAGCGCGCCCGCCAGATGCGCACCCGCTTCTGACCCACGCCGGAGGTGTAGCCCTCGACCGGCGCGCCGGACTTGTCGGGCCGAACGCCCAGCTTGGCGGCCGCCGACAGCGACATCGACGTGAATTGCGCCCCGGTGTCGAACATGGCCTTCAGCTTGACGCCGTTGACCTCGACCGTCGCGATGGTGTGGCGGTCGCCGTTCTCCATCGGCTGGACGCGCAGCAGGACGAAGGGCTTGTCGCCCGCCCAATAGGCCAGGCCCGTATCGCCGCAGTTCTGGGTCTTCATCAGACGCACGGCGCCATGGCCGAGATCGTATTCCGCGCCGGCCAGCCCCAGGAAGTTCTGGCCCAGCAGGCCGGAATAGTGCGTATCGCTGCCGCCGACGGCGAACTGGATGCGCGACAGTTTCTGCCCCGCGATCACGAACTCCTGGGCGGTGGCCACGCCCAGGGACGTCTCGCCGCCCACGCCCTTCAGACGCACGTTGGGACCAAGGTCGCTGACCGGCAGGCCGAACTCCTTGGCGTCGCCCTCCGAGATCGTGCTGTAGAACGCGCCGCTGTCGAGGATGAAGCGCGCCTGGCGTCCGTTGATCTGGGCGGTCACGATCGGCGATCGGCCCTCCATGGTCACGGGCAGCTCGGCGAGCTTGAAGACCTGACACTTCGACGCCGCCAGGGCCGGCGTGGCCAATAAGGCGGCCCCCAGGGCGACACACGACACCCGCGATACGGACAACATCCCCAACGCCTCACCTCTAGGCGGCGCCAATGCCGCCCTACGCGCATGGCGATCCTCCTACGCGGCCTTGCGGGGAGCAAGGCCTCGCCGGCGTTCAGCTGAACAAAGCGGCGTAGAGGTCGCGGGCCTTCACCGGCTTTTCGACCCAGCCGGTCATGCCGGCCTCGCGGCAGGCGGCGATCTCCTCCGGAGAGACGGCTCCGGTGACGGCGATGACCGGCGTGGCGCGGTTGGCGGGGGTGGCGCGCAGACGGCGAGTGGCCTCCAGCCCGTCCAAGCCCGGCATCCGCACGTCCATCAGGATGGCGTCGAACACGTGACGCTCGGCCAGGGCCAGGGCCGACAGCGCGTCCTCGGCCGTCTCGACCCGCGCGCCAAAGGCTTCCAGCAGCTGCCGCAGGGCGCGGCGATTGATGTCGTGGTCGTCGACCACCAGCACCAGCGGCGCGTCGTCGCGCACCGCCAGGGCCTCGTCGCGCGCCTCGGGCGCCGGCGCCCTTCCCTCTGGCGCGGGCAGGCGGAGGGTAAAGCGCGCGCCGCCGCCCTCGGCGTTGGCGGCGCACAAGTCCCCGCCCATCAACCGGGCCAGGTCGCGGCTGATCGCCAGGCCAAGGCCCGTGCCGCCGAACGCCCGCGCCGTCTCGACGCCGGCCTGCTCGTAGGGACTGAACAGCCGCTCGATCTGGTCGTCGGCCAGACCCGGTCCGGTATCGCGCACCTCGATCGACACCACGCGAGGATCGCGCGACTCCACTTGAACCCCGACCGCCACCTCGCCCTCGGCGGTGAACTTGATGGCGTTGGAGAGCAGGTTGTTCAGCACCTGCCGCACTCGCATCGGATCGCCCTTCACCCACTGGGGCATGACCTCGTCGCCCTTCAGCACCAGGCGAACGCCCTTGGCCTCGGCGGCCTTTCGCCAGAAGTCGACCGCGTCGGCGACCACGGCCCGCAAGTCGTGATCGACGACCTCGACGCTCATGCGGCCCGCCTCGATCTTGGAAAGGTCCAGGAGATCGTTCAGCAGGCCGCGCATCATCAGGCCGGCGTCGGCGATCAGGGCCGCGTCTGGGCGATCGCGCTCAAGGGACTCCGCCCCGGTCAGGATGGCGTTGATCGGCGTGCGCAGCTCGTGGCTGACCATGGCGATGAAGGCGGACTTGGCGGCCGTCTGGGCCTCTGCCGCCCGCCGGGCGGCGCGTTCGGCCGCCAGGGTTCTGCGCGACCACAGGAAGACCAGGCCCAGCGTCAGGGAGAGCAGGCCCGCGCCGACCAGGAAGAACGGCATGACCGGGTCTTGGCGATCGCCCGCCGCGAAGGGCGCGATAACCAGATAGGCCACATAGGCGCCGCCCGAAGCAATGAAGGCGGCCACGCAGCCCTCCGCTCCCATCAGCACCGTGATAATGGCCCCCGAGAGCAGCAGCACCGCGGAGGCCGCGCCGAGAGGCGTCCCCGCCGCCCACACCGGCACCGACAGCCAGCCGAACACCGCCGCCAGCGCGCAGTCGGCGACCAGGCTCAAGGAGACATCGAGTCCGGACGGCTCGGCCTTGCGCAGGAAGCGGTTCAGCGCCGCCCACTCGGCGATCTGGACCACCAGATAGACGGCCGCCCAGGGAAAGATGAAGCCCGCCCCGGGCCGGATCATGGCCATCGCGGCCAGCACAAGCACGACGAACAGCCGCAGGGCGATCTGCTTGCGCCGCGAAACCGCGGCCGGCCTGTAGGCGATAGCCAGATCCTGCCAGAACGAACTCAAGACGACCCCCTACGCGACTCCGCCCTCCATAGAGGACAAAAGTGACGGCGAGGTACGCGAGCAAACCTTTGCATGACGTTTACCAAAACGCAGGCAAAGGTAAAAAATTGCGCGGATAGCTTGTCCGTCGTCCGCGCTTTGGATCAATCGGCCTTGGGCCCGCGACGCACCTCGACGACGCGGACCTTGGCGCCGTCCAGCACCAGGGCCAGCTCGCCGCGCTTGATCTTCAGGGCGTCGGTCCCAAAGGCGTCGCGACGCCAGCCGACCAGGGCCGGGGTGGCGGCGTTGTCGTCGGCGGCGATCTTCTCGAGATCCGACACCGTGGCGATCAGCTTGGAGGCGACGCCCGCCTCCTCGGCGCGCGCCTTCAGCAGGACCTTCAGCAGCTCGACGACCGCGCCGGCGTTGGCGGGCGGCGGCGGGCCGGGCTTGTCCATCACCGGAGCATAGCCTTCCGGATCGGCCAGGGCCGCCTTGATCGCGGCCAGCAGGTCGGGACCGAACTTGCTGCCGCCAAAGCCTTTGGGCACGCCGCGCAGGTTGTTCAGGGCGTCCAGGCTGGTCGGGGCCTGGGTGGCCAGCTCGTCGATGGCCTCGTCCTTCAGGATCCGGCCGCGCGGCTGGTCGCGGTTCTGGGCGGTGCGCTCGCGCCAGGCGGCGACGGCCTTGAAGACGGCCAGGTATTTCGGCGCGGTCTTGCGCGGGCGCAGGCGCCGCCAGGCCTTCTCCGGATCGACATCATAGGCGGCCGGGTCGGAGATGGCCTTCATCTCCTCCTCGACCCAGGCCAGGCGCCCCGAGGTCTCCAGGCGCTCGCGCAGGATCGGGAACAGCTTGGCCAGGTGGGTGACATCGGCCAGCGCGTAGCTCAGCTGGGCCTCGGTCAGCGGCCGTCGCGCCCAGTCGGTGAAGCGGCTGGACTTGTCGATCTCGATCCGCAGCATCTGACGAACCAGGGCGTCATAGGCGATCTGCTCGCCGAAGCCCGCCGCCATGCCCGCCACCTGAGTGTCGAAAAGCGGCCTCGGCATGGCCTTCAAGTTGTTGAAGATCTCGACGTCCTGACGGGCGGCGTGGAACACCTTCAAGATGCGTTCGTCGCGCATCACGGCCAGCAGGGGCTCGAGGTCGATGTCGTCGGCCAATGGGTCGATCACCGCCTCGTGCGTCGGCGACGCGACCTGGATCAGGCACAGCTTGGGCCAGTAGGTCGTCTCGCGCATGAACTCGGTGTCCACGGCGACGAAAGGCTCGCCCGTAAGCGCATTACAAAACGCCGCCAGCTCGGCGGTGGTGGTGATCGGCTTCATCCGCTGCTAATAGCCTCGCGCACCCCCGAGTCTGCAAGCGTCAAGACGCGCTCAGCGTACCGGGAAAGCGAATTTTCCGCGTGTTCGGAGGTCGTTGCGGCCTTCGGTAGACGAGAGCGAGCTCATGAGCGACCAGCCCAACGGCCTTACCTACGCCCAGGCGGGCGTCGATATCGACGCGGGCAACGCGCTCGTCGACGCGATCAAGCCGCTGGCCAAGGCCACCCGCCGCCCCGGCGCGGAAGCCAGCCTGGGCGGCTTCGGCGCCCTCTTCGACCTGAAGGCGGCCGGTTATGACGACCCGCTGCTGGTCACGACCACCGACGGCGTCGGCACCAAGCTTCGCATCGCCATCGACACCGGAATGCACGCCACGGTCGGGATCGACCTTGTGGCCATGTGCGTCAACGACCTGCTGGCCCAGGGCGCCGAGCCGCTGATGTTCCTCGACTATTTCGCCACCGGCAAGCTGGACGTCGAGACCGCCAAGAGCGTCGTCGCCGGCATCGCCGACGGCTGCAAGCTGGCCGGCGCGGCCCTGGTCGGCGGCGAGACCGCCGAGATGCCGGGCATGTATGGCGACGGCGAGTACGATCTGGCCGGCTTCTCGGTCGGCGCCGTCGACCGCGACGACGTCCTGCCCAAGCTGGACAAGCAGCGCGCCGGCGACATCATCATCGGCCTGGGTTCGTCGGGGCCGCACTCCAACGGCTATTCGCTGGTGCGCCGCGTGGTCGAGCGCTCGGGCCTGGCCTGGGACGCCCCCTGCCCCTTTGAGGACCGCAAGACCCTGGCCGAGGCCCTGATGGCCCCGACCCGCATCTATGTGAAGTCGCTGCTGCCCCTGCTGCAGTCGGGTCGCGTCAAGGGCGGCGCGCACATCACCGGCGGCGGCCTGATCGAAAACCCGCCCCGCGCCATCGCCGAGGGTCTGGCGGCCGAGTTCGACTGGAACGCCTGGCCCCTGCCGCCGGTGTTCGACTGGCTGGCCAAGACCGGCGGCGTCTCCGAGCACGAGATGCGCCGGACGTTCAACTGCGGCGTCGGCTTCATCATCATCGTCGCCCAGGCCGACGCCGAACCGGTGCTGGCCGCCCTGCTGAACGCTGGCGAGGACGCCTTCATCTGCGGGCAGCTGGTCAAGGCCTAGCGCCCCCTCCGTCACGGCGCTTCGCGCCGCGCCACCTCCCCCGTTTCACGGGTGAGGAGGAAAATCACAATCCAGCTCCCCCGCTTGTGGGGGAGCTGTCGACGGGCGAGACGCCCGTCGACCGAGGGCGCAAATTGATGACCCAACGCACCAAGGTCGCCGTCCTGATCTCCGGCCGAGGCTCCAACATGGAAGCCCTTGTCCGCGCCGCCGAAGCCGCCGACTGCCCGTTCGAGATCGCCCTCGTGCTGGCCAACAAGCCGGACGCCAAGGGCCTGGAGATCGCCGCCCAGGCGGGCGTCGAGGCGCTCTGCATCGACCAGAAGCCCTTCGGCAAGGACCGCGAGGCCCACGAACGGGCCATCGACGCGGCCCTGCGCGAACGCGGGATCGAGGTGATCGCGCTTGCGGGCTACATGCGGATCCTCACCCCCTTCCTGGTCGACGCCTGGGAAGGCCGGATGCTGAACATCCACCCGTCCCTGCTGCCCAAGTACCCGGGCCTGGACACCCACGCCCGCGCGATCGCCGCCGGCGAGGCCGAGGCCGGCTGCACGGTCCACCTGGTCACCGCCGGCGTCGACGAAGGCCCGATCCTCGGCCAGGCCCGCGTGCCGATCCTGCCCGGCGACGACGACCACGCGCTGGCGGTCCGCGTGCTGGAACAGGAACATAAGCTCTACGCGGCGACGCTGGCGACGTTCGTGCGGGGACTTTAGGCGGGTCGAGGGGCTTGGAGGCCGGCGCCGATTTCGGCCCATGTGCACGCGCTCGAACCTCCCCGCCACGCCTTTTTTTGCTCCGCCATTTCCCGGTCCACACTTCCACAAGACCGATTTCCCCGGCGAATGCCGGGGCCCAGATTCATCCGCCGCGATTGGGGATGACGCGACATAGCGCCCCGCTGAACAGATGGATTTCAGCGGGTTCGATCTGGATCCCGGCATTCGCCGGGAAGGTCGGATTTCTGGATAGGGCTAGAGACTCGAGCCCCTCTAAGGCCTCCCCGCCCGCGCCATCAGGTCCAGCAGCTTCTTGGCCTGCTGGGCCTCGGCGCCGCCGTAGGGGTCGGCCGAGACGGGTTTGAGCAGCTGATAGGCCGTGTCGGCGTCGTCGCCCAGCAGGAAGGCGACGGCGGCGACGAGGCGGATCTTGGCGACCTCGGGGGCCAGGCTCACCGCGCGGCGCAGGAGGGCCAGGCGCTGCGGCGACGGCGCATCGTCCGTGGTCATGGTCTGGGCCAGCAGGAACAGGGTCTGGTAGTCGTTGGGCTCCGCCGCGTCGGCCTTCATCAGATAGTCGCGCGCCTGCGCCAAAAGCGCCGGCCTGTCGGCTTTGTTGGCGGCGGCGGCGCGGTAGAGCTTGCTGGTTCCCATCAGGCGCAGGGCCTCGAGGTTGCCCGAGTCTTCCTTCAGCAGCCCCTCCAGCAGCGCCTCGCCCTTGTCGCGGTCGCCCCCGCCCGGCCCGGCCAGCGTGATCTCGGCCCGCGCCAGGGCCTGGCGCGTGTAGCGATCGTCCGGCCGGCGGGCGGCGGCGCGCTGGAAATGCCGCAGAAGGCCCGGCCGATCGGCGACGAAGCCCGTCTTCAGTTGCTGGACTTCCAGGATCAGGTCATCGGCGCCCTTGGGCATCCGTCGGATCTTGATCGTCGGCGGCCGCGAGGCTCGCGGAAGCGTCACGGTCGACGGGCCGCCGGCGGCCTGCTGGGCGGCCAGGAAGGCCTTGATCGCGTCGGGCAGCGCCTCGATCGGCTGGCCGAACACCTCGCCCCAGGTGGCCATCAGATCGCGCTCGCCGCCCTGGATGCGGTCGAGATAGATCGCCAGCCGGGCCTTGCGGTCGGGGTCCGCCCAGAGGTAGCGCACCAGCAGCGCCGACTGGGCGTCGTAGCGCTGGCGTTCGGCATAGCTCCAGTCGTCGCCCGTCTCGGCGATGATGCTGGTGATCTTCTTCAGGTCGCGCAGGCCCTGGGCGTCATCGAACATGGCCGGCGTCTTGCCGACCACCACCCGATCGAGGCCGATGTCGGCGCCGCTGTAATAGATGCCCGCGCCCTTAGTCAGCCAACGCGGCTGGCGGAACGGGAAGTTCTCGCCGAAGAAATGCAGGGCATAGGCGCCCAGCACGCCGTCGTCGCCGGCGGTTCTGTCGACGACGTTGAAGAAGTCGAAATCGTCGCGCACCACGACGGCGAAGATGTCGTCGACCTCGGCCACGTCCATCGACAGGGCGGTGACCGCCGCGCCCGGCATGAAGCGCTGATACTGGGCGTTGACGGTCTCGCCGCGCGCCACGGGGCGGACCAGATAGATCGGAAACTTGCGCGGGGCCGGCGCGTCCGACTTGCCGTAGAGCGCGCGCAGGGCGCCATCCAACGCCTCCAGATCGGCGACGGTCTTGCGGAGCACATCGGCTTTCTCGTCGGAATAGACGATCACGTGCTCGCTCTCGGCCCGCAGCCAATGGCCGCTGGACTGGGGCGAGACCACGACGTCCTCGACCGACTGGGCCCGCGCCGCCGCTGGACTCAGCGCCAGCCAGACCGCCGCGATGAAGCCTCCGAACCGCAAACCCGCGTTCCCCCGTTTTTTCCGCGTCGGAAGATAGGCGCCTCCCCCCGGGATTCGGATGTCAGCGGCGCAAACTTGCTCAGACCGAGCGCCAGCGACGCTCGGCCCAGATCGCGCCGCCCAGCACGACCGCTACGGCCACCCACAGCGCCGTCGCGCCGATCGTCAGATAGGTCAGGGCTCCCATCGCGCCGCCGCAGGCCAGACCCGCCCACAGGAGCACATAGCGCAGCCAGTCGGACGGCTCTCCGCCCACCAGGGCGCCGGCGATCCGCTGCCCGGCCTTGACCAGGGCGCCGGTCATGTAGGTCAGGCCGACCGCGACGTCGCCGTTTCGCTGGAAGACGGCGTTCTCGGCCCCCATCGCCATGGCCACCGCCGTCACGCCCGGCGTGTGGAAGCCCAGGGCCATCAAGATCGCGCCGCTCGCCAGCAGCCCCGCCTCGAGGACCAGCACCGGCGAGCGCCGGGTCTCGCCGAAGCCCCTGGCGGTCAGCGCGCCTAGCACCACGCCGGCCACGAACGAGCTCACCAGGGTCAGGACGGTGGCGACGGCGGTCCAGTTCAGGGTGGCCAAGCCCACGCCCAAGCGCGTGGAATTGCCGCTCATGAACGAGACGAAGAAACCGCCCAGCTTCAAAAAGCCGATCGCGTCGACATAGCCGGCCACGCCCGACAGCGTGACCGCCAGGATCACCTCGCCCCGTTCGTAGTGCTTCACCGCCCCCGACTCCGAAAAAAGAAACGGCCGGATCGTCACCGATCCGGCCGCTTCGCGTCACCTGAAAAGTCGCGCTGAAATCAGCCGACGATCTGGTCTTCGGTGAAGAACTGCTCGATCTCGATCTTGGCGTTCTCCAGGCTGTCCGAGCCGTGGACCGAGTTTTCGCCGATCGACAGGGCGAACTGCTTGCGGATCGTGCCTTCGTCGGCGTTGGCCGGGTTGGTGGCGCCCATGACTTCGCGATACTTGGCCACGGCGTTTTCGCCTTCCAGGACCTGGACGACGACCGGCTCGGCGGTCATCTGGGCGACGAGTTCGCCGTAGAACGGACGCTCGGCGTGGACTTCGTAGAACTTCTTGGCCTGAGCTTCGGTCAGGTGAACCCGGCGCTGGGCGACGATGCGCAGGCCCGCGGCCTCGATCACCGCGTTGATGGCGCCGGTCAGGTTACGACGGGTGGCGTCCGGCTTGATGATCGAGAAGGTGCGTTCGGTCACGGTAGTGATCTCACAGAAAAGTTGTGAATTGGGAGGTTGCGGGCTTATAGCCGTGCGCCTCCTCCCCGCCAACCCCGCCGCGTAACCTTCACAAAAATGCTTCAGATCAACGACCTGACCTTCGACGCCTGGGGTCGACGGTTCTTCGACCATGCCAGCGTCAGCTTGCCGCCGGGCGCGAAGGTCGGACTGATCGGGCGCAACGGCGTGGGCAAGTCGACGCTGTTCAAGCTGATCCTGGGCCATCTGCCGGTCAGCGACGACGAGATCAGCCTGCCCAAGACCGCGCGGATCGGCTCGGTCGATCAGGAGCACCCGGCCACGCCGGTCACCCTGCTGGAAACGGTGCTGGAGGCCGACGAGGAGCGCCACCGCCTGCTGACCCGGCTGGAGATCGCCGATCCCGAGGAGATGGGCGAGATCTGGGGGCGACTGATCGAGATCGACTCCGACGCGGCCCCCTCGCGGGCCTCGGAAATCCTGGTGGGCCTGGGCTTCACCCAGGACGACCTGGCGCGGCCGATGAGCGAGTTTTCGGGCGGCTGGCGGATGCGCGTGGCCCTGGCGGCGGCGCTGTTCGCCGAGCCCGATATGCTGCTGCTGGACGAACCGACCAACTATCTCGACCTGGAAGGCGCGCTGTGGCTGGAGGCGAGGCTGCAGAAATATCCGCACACCGCTTTGATCGTCAGCCACGACCGCGAGCTGTTGAACAACAGCTGCACCCACATGCTGCACCTGGCCAACGGCAAGCTGGAGCTCTATGTCGGCGGCTACGACGACTTCGAGAAGCGCCGCGCCGAGAAGGCCCGGCTGCAGCTATCGGCGAAGGCCAAGCAGGACGCCGAGCGCGCCCACCTGCAGGCCTTTGTCGACCGCTTCAAGGCCAAGGCCTCGAAGGCCGCCCAGGCCCAGTCGCGCATGAAGCGGCTGGCCAAGATGGAGCCGGTCGCCACCACGATCGAGGAGCGCGTCGCGCCCTTCACCCTGCCCTCGCCGCCCAAGCCCCTGCCCCCGCCGCTGATCCGGCTGGAAAAGGCGTCCGTCGGCTACGAGGAAGACCGGGCGATCCTCAAGAACCTGAACCTACGCATGGACCTGGACGACCGCATCGGCCTTCTGGGCGTCAACGGCGCGGGCAAGTCGACCTTCGCCAAGATGATCGCCGGCGCGCTGGGCGTGCAGAAGGGCGAGTTCCACCGCGACAAGAAGATGAAGGTCGGCTGGTTCCACCAGCACCAGATCGAGGCGATGGATCCCAACGACACGCCGCTGGAGATCATCCGCCGGGCCATGCCGGAGGCGTCCGAGAGCTCGCGCCGCTCGAAGCTGGCCCAGTTCGGCCTGGGCTTCGAGAAGCAGGAGACCCGGGTCGACGCCCTGTCCGGCGGCGAGCGCGCGCGCCTGCTGCTGAACCTGGTGGCGATGGACGCGCCGCACATGCTCATTCTCGACGAGCCGACCAACCACCTGGACATCGACTCGCGCCGCGCCCTGCTGGACGCCCTGAACGACTATATGGGCGCGGTGATCCTGATCACTCACGATCGCTCGCTGATGGAGCTGGTGGCCGACCGCCTGTGGCTGGCGGCGGACGGGACGGTCAAGCCGTTCGACGGCGACATGGACGACTACGCCCGGTTCGTGCTGGAGCGCGCCAAGCTGGCCGTCAAGCCGACCCAGGTCGCCCGCGAGCCGGTCGCGCCCGCCGCGCCGGCGCCGAGGAAGACCGCTGTCGAGCCCCTGCGCCGCAAGGTCGAGGCCGCCGAGCAGGTGATGAACCGGCGCACCCGCGACCTGGCCGAGCTGGACGCCCAGCTCGAGGACCCCGATCTCTATGTGAAGAACCCGGCCAAGGTCGCCGAACTGACCAAGCGCCGCGACAACGCTAAGTCCAAGCTGGACGAGGCCGAGGAGGCCTGGATGGCGCTGGCCGAGGAGCTGGCGGAAGCCGAGGCGTGACCATCGCCGAGGTTTAGGGTGAACGCCCGCTAAACCATGTCGCTTAGCGCTTCCGCGACACCTGGTCGCGCATGGTGGCGGCATGAGTAAGCCCGCCCATCCTCGCAACCACGTCGTGGCCAACCCCGAAGGCCTCTCCGCGCACACCGTGCTGGAGGCGTTCGCGGCGTGGGTGAACGCGCGCATCGGCGAGGCCGTGCGGATCGAGATGGACCTGGCCTTCCGCGACCGGCCCTTCGACGTCGAGATCGACCGCCAGCCGGCCCTGGTCGGCTGGGAGCACAGGTTCATCCAGCCCGGCGCGCCGGCGCCCAAGGGCAAGATGTGGACCGTCTATCGCCTGCACGACCAGACCGGCCGTCCGGCCCATCTGCCGCGGTCCGACGATCTGGTCGAGGATCTGACACCGCTGCTGGGCGAGCTGGGCTATCTGGGCGTGTTCGAGGACGGCGTGGCGATGTTCCCCGGCCTTGGCCAGCGGTCCTGACGCGCAAGCGCGGCAGGTCTAAGCGTGAGCGGCTGAGCCGCTCGAACGCGCTCCAAATGTTTGAATCTAGAGTCCGGTCAGCCGCACTTGACCTGCTGCACGACGCCGGTATCGGCGTTGAACAGGATGTTCAGGCGGTCGGGCCGATAGTCCAGCGTCACCGGACAGGTCGTGCACGCCACGCGCCAGCGCGACGGATCGACCGGCGCGGGCAAGCTGGTGCGCGGCTTGCCGACATAGACCAGGGCTTCCTTTAAGCCGCACTGATCCTTCGGCTCCACGGAAGACGGGCTGGTCGGCGGGGTCGGCGGGAGAGCGACAGCGGCGGGCGCGGTGGGCGTCGTGGGCGGCGGCGGCGGAGCCGGCTCGGGCGCGCTGGAACAAGACGCCAGGACAACGCCCAGCACCAGAGCCGACGCGACGCGCTTCATGCCTGCTTCTCCCAACCGCGTTCGGCGCCCTGGCGCCAATACGACACCGGATGCCCCGCCTTCTTGAACACCGACCAGCGACCGCGGGCCAGCGACAGGGCCTGCTCGTCCCTGCCGTCGAACAGCAGGATGCAGCGCGAAACCCCTGAAAGATCTCCAGGTTCGGCCCCGTCGATGAGAAACAGCGCGTCGCCGGCGTTCGGGTTCCCATCCTCGGCGCTGAGCAGCACCGGCTGGCGCTCGGCCATCGGCTCGTTGGCCAGGCCGTGCGGCAGGAAACTGTCCTCGCGATAGGTCCAGAGGTGCTGGTCCAGCGCCTCCAGCCGTCGCGGATCGCCGCCGCGCACCAGCGCCTTCCAGCCCCGGCCGAGCGTCTTTTCCAGAAGCTCGGGCAGCACCTGTTCCAGCGACGAGCGCTCCAGGTGATAGAACCAGACCTCGCAGGGCGCGGCGGACACGATCAGCCTTCGTAGGCGTCGGCGACCAGGCGGTTCAGCAGACGCACGCCAAAGCCCGCCGCGCCGTCCGGCACGGTCGGATCGGTCGAGGGCTTCTTCCAGGCCACCGAGGCGATGTCGAGGTGAGCCCACGGCACGCCGTTGACGAACTTCTGCAGGAACAGACCCGCGGTGATCGAGCCGGCCGGGCGGCCGCCGATGTTTTTCATGTCGGCGATCGGGCTTTCGATCTGCTTCTCGTAGGCGGCCGGCAGGGGCAGGCGCCACAAGGTCTCGCGCTCGGCCTGGCCAGCCGCGAGAAGTTTCTCCGACAAGCCATCGTTATTACTGAACAAACCGGCGTAGTCATGACCCAGAGAAATGATGATCGCGCCGGTCAGGGTGGCAAGGTCGATCATGAACTGGGGCTTGAAGCGCTGCTGGCAGTACCAGAGGGCGTCGGCCAGCACGAGGCGGCCTTCGGCGTCGGTGTTGATGACCTCGATCGTCTGGCCCGACATCGAGGTGACCACGTCGCCGGGGCGCTGGGCGTTGCCGTCGGGCATGTTCTCGACGAGGCCCAGGATGCCGATGGCGTTGACCTTGGCCTTGCGGCCGGCCAGGGCGTGCATGACGCCGGCCACGGCGGCCGCGCCGCCCATGTCCCACTTCATGTCCTCCATGCCGTCGGCCGGCTTGATCGAGATGCCGCCGGTGTCGAAGCAGACGCCCTTGCCCACGAAGGCGATCGGCTGGGCGTTCTTGTCCGCCGCGCCGGTCCACTTCATGATGACCAGCTGGCTCTCGCGGACACTGCCCTGCCCCACGCCCAGCAGGCTGCCCATGCCGAGTTCGGCCATGGCCTTTTCCCCCAGGACCTCGACCTCGAGGCCCAGGCTCTCCAGCGCCTTGGCGCGGGCGGCGAACTCCTCCGGATGCAGGATATTGGCCGGCTCGGAGACCAGATCGCGGCTGAAGACGATGGCGTCGGCCAGGGCCGACAGAGGCTCGTAGGCCTTCTGGGCCTTGACCGGATCGGCGGCGGCGACCTTGACCGCCGTCACCGAGGGCTTCTTCTCGGCCTTTTCGGTGGTGCGGTACTTGTCGAAGCGATAGGCGGCCAGGCGCGCGCCGAAGGCCGCGCGGGCGGCGCTCTCGGCGTCGGCCCCCAGCTTCAGAACCAGCTCGGAAACGCCCGTGGCCTTGACGGCCTGGTAGGCGGCGGCGGCGGCCACCTCGACGGCCTCCGGCTCGACGGCGCCCGATCCGTCGACGCCGATCAGCACGACGCGGGCGGCTTCCAGGCCGCTCGGCGCGACGAGGTCCAGGGTCTGCCCCTTGGCGCCGGTGAAGCGACCGCCGGCGATGGCGCGCGCCAGGGCGCCGCCGGTGGCCTCGTTCGCCGCCTTGGCCTCCGGAGACAAGGCCGCGCCCTCGTGCGCCAAAACGGCCAGCGCGGCCGTGGCGCCGGCCTGGGTGTCGACGGGGACGAACTCGATACGCATGTCGCGCTCCTGCAATGACCTTGCCGGACCCCGCCGATCCGGCGGTCCAGCGACTTGGCGCGGGCGCTCATCCAGCGCGCGTCCGCTCCCTCATAGCCTCGCGGCATAGTCCAATGCCGCGCCTTAGAAAAGGCTCCGTTCACCCCCAGTTCGAACGGCCAAGTCAGGTCCCCGGTTGTGCCGATGCGAACGCCCCGTGTAGAACGACGCATCTTCGGGGGTCGTCCCACGAATCCATCCGCCCCGAACCGTCCTTCATGCGCCTGATCGAACGCTATCTTTTCCGCCAGTTGCTGGGTCCGACGCTTCTGGCGACGCTGGCCTTGGTGGCGCTCGCCCTCTTGGCGCGAAGTCTCGCGGAATTCGACATCCTGGTCGAACAGCGCCAAAGCGCGCTGGTCTTCCTGAAGATGATCGCCCTGGCCCTGCCGATGCTGCTGAGCATCATGATGCCGTTGGCCCTGTTCGTGGCCGCCCTGGTGGCGATGAACCGCCTGCACACCGAACAGGAAATCGTCGTCTGCTTCGCCGGCGGCATGAGCCGCTGGAGCGTGATCTCGCCGGCGATGCGCCTGGCGGCGATGGCCGCCCTGATCTCGCTGGTCATGGGCCTATGGCTGCAGCCCTGGGCCGCCCGGCAGATCCGCGAGACGGCGTTCGACATCAAGACCGACGTGACCTCGACCCTGGTACAGCCGGGCCAGTTCACCGAGCCGGGTCCAGGCCTGACCGTCTACGCCCAGTCGATCGACCGCTCGAACAAGATCCACAACCTGTTCATTCACCAGGAAACGCCGGGCGGCGGCGCCTCCACCTACTCGTCGCGCGAGGCCGAGATCGCCACGCGCAAGGGCCAGCCCGTGCTGATCATGCGCTACGGCTCGAACCAGCACTTCTCCCGCGAAGGCGTGCTGCAGTACACATCGTTCGACGAATACACCTACGACCTATCCAGCCTGTCCCACACCGACGAGCTGCTGCACTACAAGATCTCGGACCGCTATCCGCACGAGCTGTTCTTCCCGGACCTGACCCAGGACTGGGAACAGCACAACAAGAAGAAGCTGCTGGCCGAGGGGCACTCGCGCTTCGCCGCGCCGCTCTACAATATCGCCCTGATGGCGATGGCCCTGGCCGCGGTGATCGGCGGACCTTTCAGCCGTTTGGGCTATGGCAAGCGCATCGCCGCCGTCGGCGCGGCAGCCGCCGTGATCCGAATTCTGGGCTTCGGCGTCCAGGCCGCGTGCGAGGACGCGCCGTCTTTGAACGCGCTGCAGTACCTGGTGCCCCTGGCCGCGACCTGGTGGGGCATGTCGCAGATCTTCCGCCAGAAGCTGTCGCGCCGCGTCCGCCGGCGCCTGGCCAAGACCGCGCCCGTCTGGACGGGAGCGGCCTGATGACCATGGGAATGCTGGAACGCTACGTTCTGCGGCGCACCATGGGCGCGCTGGTCGGCGCCCTGTCGGTGCTGAGCGCGATGGTGATGCTGATCGCCTTCGTCGACATCGCCCGCAATGTCGGCACGCGCGCCGACGCCAGCTTCATCCAGCTTCTGTATCTCACCGTTCTGCAGGCGCCCGCCACGATCCTGGTGCTGGCGCCGTTCGTCTTCCTGTTCGGCACCATGTGGGCGTTTGTCGAGCTGAACCGGCGCAGCGAGTTGATCGCCATGCGCGCGGCCGGCGTCTCGGCCTGGCGCTTCATCATGCCCGCGGCCTCGGCCTCTTTCGTGATCGGCATCCTGAGCATCACCCTGCTCAATCCGCTGACCACGGCCATGACCGCCAAGTTCGAGACCGAGCGCGACGCGCTGATGAACGGCTATCTGAAGACCGCGCCCAAGGGCATCTGGCTGCGCCAAGGCGACGACAAGTCCCAGATCGTCATCCGCGCCGGCGCCCGCGACCTGGTCGACGGCTCGGTGCGGTTGAAGAGCGTCTCGCTGTTCATCTACGCCCTGAACAGCAAGGGCGTGATGGACTTCACCCGGCGCATCGAGGCCAACGAGGCGCGACTGGAACCGGGGTTCTGGCGCCTGACCGGCGTGCGCGAGGCCACGCCCGGCGCCGGCGCGATCCGCTCCGACAGCCTGTCGATCCCGTCCAACCTCGACGACCGCACCGCGTCCGAACGCTTCAACACGCCCCAGGCCGTGGCGCTCTGGCGCCTGCCGGCCACGATCAAGCGGACCGAGGACGCCGGCTTCTCGGCCGCGCCGTTCAAGCTGCGCCTGCAGCAAGACCTGGCCACGCCGCTGCTTTTCGCGGCCATGTCGGTGCTGGCCGCCGCGTTTTCGCTGCGTCTGATGCGCCTTGGCGGGCTGGCCGCGCTCGCCGGGTCTGGCGTCGCGCTGGGTTTCGGGTTCTTTTTCTTCAACGAGCTGTGCAGCACGCTGGGCAAGGCGGACGTTCTGACCCCCATGGTCGCCGCCTGGACGCCGCCGATCGTGGCGATTTTGGCGGGCTTCACTTTGCTTTGCTATACCGAGGATGGGTGAGTCATTGCTTCCAAGGTCGTTCATGACTGAACAGGGTCCCGTCCGGTCCGCCTGTCGCGTCGTCCTCATGGGCGGGGCGGCCTTGATGGCGCTCGCCTCGGCGGGCGCCGCCAGCGCCCAGCAGTCCCTGGCCAGCATCCCGCCGGTCCCGGTGGTCAGCGCGCCCCCGTCCGACGGCCTGGGCCAGGACGGCTATTACCTTGAGTCCGACCTGCTGATCCGGGACGACAAGAACCAGGTGATGACCGCGCGCGGCTCCGTGGAGGCCCGCTATCAGGGCCGCACCCTGCGCGCCGACGAAGTCGTCTATGACAGCAAGACCGGCCAGGTCACGGCCAATGGTCACGTGGCGCTGATCAACGAGGACGGCACGGCCCAATTCGCTGACCACATGGAGGTCGACAAGGACCTGAAGGCCGGCTTCGCGCGCAACTTCTCGGCCCGCCTGGGCAAGGGCGTGAAGATCGCGGCCGGCACGGCGGTGAAGCGCAACGCGACTATCTCGGAGCTGAACCAGGCGATCTACACCCCCTGCGAGGTCTGCGCCGAAAAGCCGACCCCGACCTGGTCGGTCACCTCCGACAAGATGGTGCAGGATAAGCAGCGCCAGCTGATCTACTACAAGCACGCCGTCATCCACCTGTGGGGCGCGCCGATCCTCTATCTGCCGCTGTTCTGGCACCCCGACCCCCAGGCCGACCACAGCTCGGGCTTTCTGACGCCGACGATCGGCTACTCCAAGGGCCGGGGCATCTCGTACCAGCAGCCCTATCTGCAGATTCTGTCGCCGTCGTCGGACGTGGTGCTCACGCCGCAGATCAACACGAACGTTAACCCGTTCCTGAACGTGGACTATCGCAAGCGCTTCTACTCCGGTTACCTGGAAGCGCGCGGGGGCCTGACCTACGATAAGCAGTTCGACGTCCGCGGCGACCGCTTCGGCGAGTCGACCTTCCGCAGCTTCATCCTGGCCACCGGCAAGTTCGACATCGACGACAAGTGGAAGTGGGGCTTCTCGGCCGAGCGCACCTCCGACCCGCTGATCTTCGACAAGTACCACATCAAGCAGGTCTACGAGCAGCGCGGCCTGTTCACGAGCGAAGACCACCGGTTGACGTCGCAGATTTATGCGACGCGCCAGGACCAGCGATCCTGGTTCTCGATCGCGGCGGTCTCGGTGCAGGGTCTGCGGGTCGTCGGGATCAACACCGCCACGGGCGTGGCCAACGCCTTCGAGAACACGGCCGCCTTCCCCCTGATCGGGCCGCTGGTCGAGGGGCGCTGGGAGCCGGACAGCGCGATCCTGGGCGGCCGCCTGCGCCTGCAGGGTTCGGGCGTGATGCTCAATCGCTCGGAGTCGCAGTACGGCGAAGCGCCCTACGCCCTGGCCGCCTATAAGAGCCAGAGCGGCGTCGACTCCGCACGCGGCACGGTGCAGGCCGACTGGCGCACCAGCGCGATCGTCGGCCCTGGCCTGAAGATCTCGCCGTTCGTGCAAGCGCGCGGCGACGCCTATTCGATCAGCACCTATCTGACCCCGGAAGCCAAGGCGGCCGGCGACAGCGCCAAGGAAACCTACACCCGCGCGCTGGGCGTGGGCGGCGTCGATCTGAGCCTGCCCTTCTACAAGGCGCTGAAGAACGGCGGCAGCGTGGTGCTGGAACCGCTGGCCCAGGTGGCCACGGGCTCGGACAGCTCGCGCGTGCCGGTGATCGTCGCCCGCAACGGCGCGACGACCTATCTCTACAACGAAGACAGCGCGACGCTCGAGTTCGACGAGACCAATCTGTTCCAGGCCAACAAGTCGCCGGGTTTCGATCTCTATGAAGGCGGCACGCGACTGAACGTCGGCGGCCGGGCAACCCTCGACCTGGCGCGCGGACGCGGCGCCAGCATCCTGGTCGGCCGCAGCTTCCGCACGGAGTTCGATCCGCTGATGCCGGCCCGCACGGGCCTGCAATCGAAGTCATCCGACTGGATCGTCGCCGCCACCGTGACCCCGGTGGCGGGCGTCACGGCCTTCGTCCGCACCCGCCTCGACTCCGACACCCACGATATCCAGCGGATCGAAACCGGCATCGACGCCTATACCTCGCGAGTCACCGGCTCTTTGCGCTATCTGAAGGACGAGTTGGACGCCAACGGCAATCGCCAGGAAAACTTCGAAGCGCGCGGCCAGTTCAACATCACCAAGAAGTGGGCGCTGACGGCCTTCGGCCAGCGCGACATGGTGCAGAACGTCTGGCGTCGTCGCGACCTGGGCGTGGCCTATATCGACGAATGCATCCGCATCGACGTGATCTACCAACAGGAAGATCGCTACGCTTCGACGGCGACGGGCCTGCGGCTGCAGCCCGACCGAACCGTCGCCGTGAGCCTAACCCTCGCCACATTAGGCAATAGAAGATACGGGGTTGGGGGAAGAAACTAACCGCGCCTGGGGGGCGCGCGGTGATGGCCGCGCGTCCAGCGAGCGTGTCATGGGGCGACAGCCGAGCGGAAAAGCCGGTTTAAGCGATCGTCGCTTCCGAAAACGTGATAATCGACCGCGCGCCCCTCTGGGGCCCGGCCTAGAGGAACGACACTATCCATGCGGTCTGCGCGTAGCGTGACGACTTTCGCGGCCGGCGCCGCCTCCATCCTGGCCCTGACGGTGGCGAGCCTGGGCTTGCCCGCGATCGCGCGCCAGGCCGCTCCCGCCGCGCAACCGCAAGGCGCTTCCCCGGCCCCGGCGGCGGCTCCGCAACCGGCGACGCCGCAGGCTCAGGCCAACCCGCTGGCCGAGAGCGTGGCCGCCGTCGTCAACGACGACATCATCTCCAGCTATGACGTGGTGCAGCGGATGCGCCTGCTGATGGCGACCTCCGGGATGCAGCCCACCCAGGAGAACCTGCCCCA
The DNA here is from genome assembly GCF_012184455.1 of Caulobacter sp. SSI4214. Classification (NCBI taxonomy): domain Bacteria; kingdom Pseudomonadati; phylum Pseudomonadota; class Alphaproteobacteria; order Caulobacterales; family Caulobacteraceae; genus Caulobacter; species Caulobacter sp. SSI4214. Next base: position 25,465 of record NZ_SZWJ01000004.1, read on the forward strand.
GATCGAGCAGGAGGCCCTGCGCTCGCTGATCGACGAACGCCTGGAGATGCAGGAGCTGAAGCGGGTCGAGAAGCAGCAGAAGATCACGATCATCTCGACCGACAAGGAAGTCGACGAGCAGATCGCCGACATCGCCCAATCCAACAAGATGACCGCCGACCAGCTCAAGCAGAGCCTGACGGCCCAGGGCATCGGCCTGGACACCTGGCGGGCCCAGCTGCGCGCCGATTCGTCGTGGCAGTCGTGGATCCAGGGCCGTTACGGCTCGCGCCTGCGGATCGGCGAGGACCAGATCAAGGCCTACCAGCGCCGCCTCGCGGAATCGGCGGCCAAGCCGCAGTACCAGGTCAGCGAGGTCTTCATCGACGCCACTCGGGTCGGCGGCATGGAGACCGCCGCCAACGGCGCCAGCCAGTTGATCACCCAGATGCAGCAAGGCGCGCCGTTCGCGGCCGTGGCCCGACAGTTCTCGGCCTCCGCCACGGCGGCCAATGGCGGCGACGTGGGCTGGATCAGCCCCGGCGAAATGCCACCTGAAGTCGACGCCGCGCTGGAGCAGCTGCGTCCCGGCCAGCTGTCCAAGCCGATCCCGGTCAAGGACGGCGTCTACATCATCTATCTGCGCGACAAGCGCGCCGGCTCCAAGAGCACGATCGTCGATCTCAAGCAGGTCGCCGCGCCCCTGGCCGCCAACGCCACGCCCGAGCAGGTCGCCGCCGCCACAAAGCTGCTGGTCGACCTCAAGCCCAAGATCGCCAACTGCGCCGCGCTGGAAGCCACGGCCGGCAAGGTCGAGGGTCTGGTCGCCGGCGATCTGGGCGAAGCCGAGATCACCGACCTAGCCCCCGCCTTCCAGGAAGCGGCCAGCAAGCTGGATGTCGGCCAGATCTCGGACCCGATCCGGACCGACGCCGGGATGCACCTGATCGCCGTCTGCGGCAAACGCCAGGGCGGCGCGAACGCGCCCAGCCATGACCAGATCGAGAACCGCCTGAAGGGCCAGCAGCTGGCGCTGATCTCCAAGCGCTACCTGCGCGACCTGCGCAATCAGGCCACCATCGAGACGCGTTGAGGCCGGTGAAGGCGCGCCCCCTCGCCCTCAGCGCCGGCGACCCCGCCGGCATCGGCGCGGAGATCATCGCCAAGGCCTGGCAGGCCCTGCGCGAGCGCGGCCCGTCCTTCGTCGTGATCGGCGACGCCCAGCTGCTGGCCTCGGCCGGCGCCGGGGTGAAGGTTCGCGTGGTCACGGGCCCGGACGCCGCGCCGGAGGTCTTCGGCGAGGCCCTTCCGGTCATCGACATTCCCCTGCTCTCGCCCGTGGTCGCCGGACGCCCCTCGCCCACCTACGCGCCGCAGGTGATCCGCTGGATCGAAACGGGCGTGGGCCTGGCGCTGTCAGGCGCGGTCAGCGGCCTGATAACCGCCCCGATCGCCAAGGCCCCGCTCTATGAAGCCGGCTTCAAGTTCCCCGGCCACACCGAGTTCTTGGCCGAACTGACCGCCGCCGAACGGTTCGAGGGCGCGCGCGGGCCGGTGATGATGCTGGCCGCCGGCGACCTGCGCGCCACGCTGGTGACCATCCACACCAGCCTGGCCAAGGTCCCGGGGGCGCTGACCATCGAGGGCGTCGTCAACAGCGGGCTGGTCACCGCCCAGGCCTTGCGCAAGGATTTCGGCGTCGAGCGACCACGCCTGGCCGTCGCGGCCCTGAATCCGCACGCCGGCGAAGGCGGCGCGCTGGGACGCGAGGAGATCGAGATCATCACGCCGGCCGTCCGCGCGCTGCGCGATCTGGGCGTCGACGCGGTCGGCCCGGCCCCGGCCGACACGCTGTTTCATGCCGAGGCCCGCGAACGTTATGACGGCGTGCTCTGCATGTACCACGACCAGGCCCTGATCCCGGTCAAGATGCTGGACTTCTGGGGCGGGGTGAACGTCACCCTGGGCTTGCCGATCGTGCGCGCGTCGCCCGACCACGGCACCGGCTTCGACATCGCTGGACGCGGGATCGCGCGTCCCGATAGCCTGATCGCCGCCATCAAGCTGGCGGACGAGATCGCCGCCCGTCGCGGCGCTTGAGAGATTTGGACATGAGCCTGGCCGACCTGCCGCCGCTGCGCGAGGCCCTGGAGCGCCACGACCTCATGGCGCGCAAGAGCTTCGGCCAGCACTTCCTGCTGGACCTGAACGTCACCCGCAAAATCGCTCGCCTGGCTCAGGTCGGCGAGGGCGACACGGTGATCGAGGTCGGCCCAGGCCCCGGCGGCCTGACCCGCGCTTTGCTGGAAACCGGCGCCCGCGTCGTGGCGATCGAGAAGGACAGCCGCTTCCTGCCCTTGCTGGCCGAGGTCGCCGAGGTCGCCGAAGGCCGCCTGGAACTGGTCGAGGGCGACGCCCTCAAGGTCGATGGCGCCAAGGCCGCCGGCGGTCCGGCCCATGTGGTCTCGAACCTGCCCTACAATGTCGGCACCCAGTTGTTGATCAACTGGCTGACCGGCCCGTTCCGGCCGCTGTCCATGACCTTGATGTTCCAGAAGGAAGTCGCCGACCGGATCGTCGCCCAGGCCGGCGACGACGCCTACGGACGCCTGGCGGTGATCTCCCAAGTGCTGTGCGAGGCGCGCGTGGTCATGGACCTGCCGGCCAAGGCCTTCACCCCGCCGCCCAAGGTCGCCTCGGCGGTCGCGCGCCTGGTCCCCAAGGCCGATCCCCCGCCCGCCGAGGTCATCGGCGCGCTGGAAAGGGTCACCGCCGCGGCCTTTGGCCAGCGCCGTAAGATGCTGCGCTCCAGCCTCAAGGCGCTGGGCGGCGCGACGCTGTGCGAACGGGCCGGCGTCAATCCCGACGCGCGGGCCGAGGTCATCGACCTGGCCGGATTCCTGTCCCTGGCCAGGGTGAGCCTAGTCTAGCCTCCAGCGCCGAGATCGCAACACCGGAAGTATACCATAAGTATATCGTTAAACAGCTACTTTACCCTGTTCAGTGGTTTCACCCGAATAGGAAAAGCTCTAGCCCTCCGACGCCCCAGGGTTTATTGACGCCGGGCCCCGCGGTCTTCAGCCTGACCGAGGGGACAAGTGGGGCGAATGTGAGGAACCGTGCGGCGAAGGCGCCATCGACGGTCGCGCGGCGACTGTTGTTCATGGCCCTGACCTTGGCGGCGCCGGCCATCCTGTTGATGGCCGCGCTGGTCGCCATGCAGTATTCGGAAGGCGAGCAGCGTTTCGCGACGCAGCTGACCGCCATGACCCGCGCCCTATCCCTGGCCACGGACCGCCAGATCGGCCAGGGCCAGAGCATCCTGCAGGGCCTGTCGGTCTCGCCCGCCCTGGCCCAAGGCGACCTCGTCACCTTCGAGAAGCAGGCCCAGGAAGCCGTGAAGGGCCGTGACGCCTGGATCGTGCTGATGAGTCAGGACCGCCAGTGGATCAACACGCGAATGCCCCCCGGCGCGACGCCGCCGGCGATGCGCCTGCCGGACCGTGATTGGGCCGACATGACCAGCGGCCGCACCACGGTGTCCGACCTGATCGAACGCCCCGCGCCCCTAAGCCCGATCGTCGCCTTCGACCGTCCGGTCCTGGTCCGGGGAAAGCTTCACGTGCTGGGATATATTCAGTCGCCGAGCGCCTTCCACGCCCTGATGACCGCCCAGGGCTTTCCGGACACGTGGACGGCCAGCATCGTCGATCGCAACGGCGTCGTGGTGGCGCGCTCGCGCGACCAGGAGAAGATGCTGGGCCGTCACGCCAGCCACGACCTTCGACAGGCCATGGCGCGCACGAACGAGGGCGTTCTTCACAGCCAGACCCTCGACGGCATCCCCACCTTGACCGGGTTCACCCGCTCACAGCAGTCGCATTGGACGTTCATCATCGGCGTGCCGAGGACCGAGCTGAACCGCACCGTGCTGTACTCTCTGGGGCCAGCCATGGTCGGCGCGGCCTTGATGATCGCCTTGGGCGTCATGGCGGCTCTGGCCTTCGCCCGTCCGATCTCGGACGACGTGCGCGGTCTTGTTCGCGAGGCCGAGGCCCTGGCGGCGGGCGCGCCCCTGGACCCCGCGCCATCCTATCTGCAGGAAATCGCCGAGGTGCGCGGGTCGCTGATGGCGGCGGACGAGGAGCTGCGCGCGCGGGAGAACGAGGCGCGCGAGGCCGCCGAACGCCAGCAGCTGATGATCAACGAACTGAACCACCGGGTGAAGAACACGCTGGCCATCGTCCAGTCCCTGGCGCGCCACAGCCTGCGCGAAGGCGGCGAGACAGGTCTGACCCAGTTCAATGACCGCATCCATGCCCTGGCCAGCGCTCACGATCTGCTGACCCGCCGCAACTGGGAGGGCGCCGATCTCGGCGATCTTCTGAAAGGGGCGCTGCGTCCCTACGAAAGCCAGGTCGACCTTGAAGGGCCGGATGCGCCCCTGGCGCCGAACGCCGCCGTGGCGCTGGCGATGATCTTCCACGAGTTGGCCACCAACGCCTCGAAATATGGCGCTCTATCGGCCGAGACCGGTCGGGTCGGCGTCTCGTGGAGGCTTGAGGGCCGCACCCGCCTTGTCGTCACATGGCGCGAACGGGGCGGCCCGCCGGCAAGCACTCCCACGCGCGGCGGCTTCGGCACGCGCTTGATCGCCGCCAGCCTGCGGGGTGATCTCGCCGGAACGGCCGATTTCGACTACGCGCCCGAAGGCCTGACCTGCGTGCTGACCCTGCTGGCCCCGCCGCGCGGCGCCGCCTGAGCAAGCAGGCCCGGACCGATCGTCGCAGCGCCCCGTTGTCGCCTTGGCTTGGCCACGGAGCGCCTGCAATAGCTGCCCCTCCACAAGGGGATCACCGCGATGACCATGACCTTCCTGATCGGCGCCGCGCTGGGCTCGGGCCTCTTCATCGCGTTCGGCCGCGCCCCGGCGGAGAAGCTGATCGCCTTCGTCCAGAACCAGATCAAGCGCTGATCAGGGAACTAACGGCGCCGTCCAGACCTTGATGCAGCGGGTCGCGCAGGGCGACCGCTCACGGAGGTCTCAACGATGTCCATTCTCGCCTGGCTTCTTCTGGGCCTGATCGCCGGCTTCATCGCCAGCAAGCTCGTCAATCGCACCGGCAGCGGCGTGCTGCTCGATATCGTGCTCGGTATCGTCGGCGCGTTCGTCGGCGGCTGGCTGTTCAACCAGTTCGGCAGCAGCGGCGTATCCGGCCTGAACCTCTACAGCCTGGCCGTGGCGACGGTCGGCGCCGTCGTCATCCTGGCCCTGTATCATCTGATCTTCGGCCGCCGCGCGCTGTAGCGCGGCCCGGGCGACTTGGCCCGAGCCTTGTCGGCGGGGCGAGCGACTCAGATTTCTTCCTTGAGGAGCTCGCCCACCAGCTCGCCGATCCAGGGATTGCGAGCCCGCTTCAGACGCTCGGCGTGATAGATGTGGGCTAGGTCGGCATAGGCGCGGTCGAAGTCGTCATTGAGGATGACGTAGTCGAACCGCTCCCAATCGGCGACCTCGTCCTTGGCGCGCGAGAGACGGCGATGAATCACCTCTTCGCTGTCCTGGCTGCGCGCGTGCAGGCGGCGGCTCATCTCGGCCAGCGACGGCGGCAGGATATAGACCAGCACACTGTCTTCCTTGGCCTGGGCGTGCACCTTCATCGCGCCCTGGAAGTCGATGTCGAACAGCGCGCTCTCGCCCCGCTCCAGCGCGGCCATGATCGGCGGCTTGGGGCTGCCGTAGAAGTTTCCATAGACCTCGGCCCACTCCAGGAAGGCGTCTGCCTCGATCATCGCCTTGAACTTGTCCTGGGTGACGAAGTGATAGTCGCGCCCGTCGTGCTCACCCGGGCGCGGGTCGCGCGTCGTGGCGCTGATCGACAGGTGCAGGTCGTTATGATCGGCCACCAGACGCCGGGTCAGCGACGTCTTGCCGACGCCCGAGGGCGCGACCACCATCAGCAACAGGCCCCGGTGCGCGCCGTGAGAAGGAGTATGGTGGGGCTTATTCAACGTTCTGGACCTGCTCGCGGAACTGCTCGATCACGGCCTTCAGCTCCAGACCGATCCCGGTCAGGCCGGCGAGGGCCGATTTCGAGCAGAGAGTATTGGATTCGCGCATGAATTCCTGGGAGAGGAAGTCGAGCCGGCGGCCCGACGCCCCCTCGCCCGACAACAGGGCTCGCGCCCCGGCCACGTGGCTGGCCAGGCGATCCAGCTCCTCGCGGACATCGGCCTTCACGGCCTGGGCGGCGGCTTCCTGGACGATGCGGTCCTCGCTGGCCGCCTCGCCGATCAACTCGGCCATCCGGCGCGCGAAACGCTCCTTCAGGACGGCGGGCTGGCCGGCGGCCTCGCCCTCGGCGGCCTGGGTCAGGGTCTCGATGCGATCGACCAGGCCGTTCAGCACCGGATCGAGGGCCGCGCCCTCCTCCTGCCGGGCGATCTTCAGCGCGTCCAGAGCTTGGGCGATCGAGGCGGCCATGGCGGCCTCCACGGCGGCGCGCGTCTCGGCGTCGTCCTCGTCCTCGCGCGCCTCGATCACGCCCTTCAGGGCCAACAGGCCGTCGAGCGTGGGCTTGGCGACCATGCCGGTGGCGACATAGGGACCACCCGCGCTCAGATAGCGCTCGAGCACCGCCACATTGACTTGAGCCTCGCCAGCGGCCTCGGCCCGCTTGGCCTGGACATTGACCGTCAACTGGCCGCGCTGAAAGCGAGCCTGGGCGCCGTCCCGCGCGGCGCGCTCCAAGGCGTCGAAGCCGGGAGGTCCACGAAAGCGGGTTTCCAGGTTACGGCCATTGACGCTGCGCGCCTCGACCGCCCAGCTCCAGGCGCCGTGCGCGCCCTCGACGCGGGAGAAGCCGGTCATCCCCGAGATCGGCATGAGTCTATTTCCCCGCCGGCGGGGCCGGTACGACCGGGACACCTTCGCCCGCCCGCTGGCGCTCGATCTGCCGCCACTTGGCGACATTGGCGTTATGCTGCTCCAGGGTCGAGGCGAACACGTGACCGCCCGTGCCGTCGGCGACGAAATAGAGGTCGTTGGTCTTGGCCGGGTTCAGGGCCGCCGCCAGGGCCGCGCGGCCTGGATTGGCGATCGGGGTCGGCGGCAGACCGTCGATCCGGTAAGTGTTGTACGGCGTCGGCGTATCCAGCTCGGACCGGCGCAGGCCACGCCCCAGCGGACGTCCGCGCGAGATACCATAGATCACGGTCGGGTCGGTATCCAGGCGCATCCCGGTGCGCAGCCGGTTGATGAACACCGCCGCCACCTGCGGGCGCTCGCTGGCCTTGCCGGTTTCCTTCTCGACGATCGAGGCCATGGTCACGGCCTCTTCCTTGCTGCGATACGGCAGGCCTTCCTGGCGGTGGGCCCAGAGCTGGTTCAGCAGCTTGTCGCGATCGTCCATCATCCGCTGCAGAACCGCGGCCCGATCCTCGCCGCGCTGAACCTCGTAGGTCTCGGGCAGGATCGCGCCCTCGGGCGGAGTCGCCGCGTCGCCGGTCAGCACGTCGGACTTGTTGAGGATATCCATAACCATGTCCGAGGTCAGGCCCTCGGGGATGGTGATCCAGTGGCGGACGATGCGGCCGTGGCGGATAGCGTCCAGAATCGTTGCCATGGAGGCTCGGCTCGCGAACTCGTACTCGCCCGCCTTGAGCCCGCGCGCCGCGCCGGTGGCCTTGGCCGCCGTCATGAAGATCGAGGACGAGCGGATGACCCCGCCGCGCTCCAGGCTGGAGGCGATCTCGGGCAGGCTGGCGCCCTTGCGCAGGATCACCGTGGTCTTGTCGCCCGCCTTCGCCGCGGGGCCCGGGCCGCTATAGATCCAGGCCGCGCCCAGGAGGATGACGACGCCCACCACCAGCAGGGTGGCGAGGGCGCCGAAGAGGCCGCGCCCCAACCGGCGTCCCAGCGACGCGGTTTCAGGCCGCGAGGCCTTGGCGCGCGGCGCGCGGCCCTTCGAGGGACGCTTGGGGGGCTGCGGCTTCTGGCTCACGGGACCTTCTTGAACACGACCGAGGCGTTGGTGCCGCCGAAGCCGAAGCTGTTGGACACGGCCACGTCGATCTTGTGCGGCACGGCCTTGTTCGGCGCCAGGTTCATGGCGACGTGGACGTCGGGATTGTCGAGATTGATGGTCGGCGGGGCGATCTGGTCGCGGATCGCCAGGATCGAGAAGATCCCCTCGATGGCGCCGGCCGCGCCCAGAAGGTGCCCCGTCATCGACTTGGTCGAGGACATCACGACGTTCTTGGCGTGGTCGCCCAGGAAGCGCTCGACCGCGCCGGCTTCCAGGCCGTCGGCCATGGTCGAGGTGCCGTGGGCGTTGACGTAGTCGATGTCCGAGGGCTGGAGGCCCGCGTCCTTGACCGCCGCCTGCAGGGCGCGGAAACCGCCCTCGCCGTCTTCCGACGGCGCGGTGATGTGGTGGGCGTCGCCCGACAGGCCGTAGCCGACCACCTCGGCGTAGATCTTGGCCCCGCGCGCCTTGGCGTGCTCGTACTCTTCCAGCACCAGGACGCCCGCGCCCTCGCCCATCACGAAGCCGTCGCGATCCTTGTCATAGGGGCGCGAGGCCTTTTCGGGCGTGTCATTGAAGGCCGTGGCCACGGCGCGGCAGGCGATGAAGCCGGCGATGCCCAGCTTGCAGACCGCCGCCTCGGCCCCGCCGGCGACCATCACGTCGGCGTCGCCGTACTTGATCAGGCGCGCGGCGTCGCCGATGGCGTGAGCGCCGGTGGCGCAGGCCGTCACCACCGCGTGGTTGGGTCCCTTGAAGCCGTATTTGATCGAGACCTGACCCGAGATCAGGTTGATCAGGGCCGAGGAAATGAAGAAGGGGCTGACCCGGCGAGGCCCCTTGGCGTCCAGCTCCAGCGCGGTGTCGGCGATGGTCGAGAGACCGCCGATGCCCGAGCCCAGGATGACGCCGGTGCGCCAGCGCTGCTCATCGGTCTCGGGAACCCAGCCCGAATCCTTGATCGCCTCGTCGGCGGCGGCGATGCCGTAGAGGATGAAGTCGTCCACCCGCTTCTGGTCGCGCGGGCTCATGGTCTGGTCGGGATTGAACGAGCCCTCCACGTCCGGCCCGCCGCCGCCGCGTCCGTCGACGCGCGGCACCTCGCAGGCGACCTGACAGGCATAGTCGGTCGGGTCGAAGGCGGTGATGCGGTTCGCGCCCGACTTGCCGGCCAGGATGTTCTTCCAGGTCACATCAACGCCCTGGCCCAGAGGGGTCAGCAGGCCCAGCCCGGTGACGACGACTCTACGCATGGATCACTCCCAAACCTTCGATGCGGACGCCGCATCTGGGGACGCGGCCCCAGCAACGCCAGCCGCGAATCTCGGCCTCAAACGAAAACCGCCGCGCGCACGATGGCAAGAGCCCGTGCGACGCGGCGGAATATGGTCAGGTTCGCCAGGCGAACGAGACGCCTCTTAGGCGGTCTTTTCCGTGATGAACTTCACGGCGTCGCCCACGGTCTGGATGTGCTCGGCGGCGTCGTCCGGGATTTCGATGTCGAACTCTTCTTCGAACGCCATCACCAGCTCAACGTTGTCGAGGCTGTCGGCGCCCAGGTCGTCGATGAAGGAAGCCTTCTCGGTGACCTTCTCGGGATCGGCATCCAGGTGTTCGATGACGATCTTACGCACGCGCTCGAGAATGTCGGACATTCTGTTCAGTCCCTCGTTATGAAATTTCGGCCCATGAACAGCGAGGCGGAAACCGCGCTATTCGCAGGGATTGTCGGGCACCGCCTATCACGTTCCTTTTCGGCTTGCTAGCGGCAGACCGAAAGAGGAACAGCGGTTTTAGATCATGGCCATGCCGCCGTTCACGTGCAAGGTCTGGCCGGTGACATAGCCGGCTTGGTCGCTGGCCAGATAAACGCACGCGGCGGCGATGTCGCTCCCCTCGCCCAGCTTGCCGGCGGGAATGGTCGAAAGGATGCCGGCCTTCTGCTGCTCGTTCAGGGCGTCGGTCATCGGGCTGGCGATGAAGCCCGGGGCGACACAGTTGACGGTCACGCCCCGGCTGGCCAGTTCCTGGGCCAAGGCCTTGGAAAAGCCGATCATTCCGGCCTTCGAGGCCGCGTAGTTGGTCTGGCCGGGATTGCCGGTGACGCCCACCACGGAGGTGATGCCGATGATGCGGCCGGCGCGACGCTTCATCATGCCCTTGGCGGCGGCGCGGGCGAGACGGAAATAGCCCTCCAGGTTGACCTTGATCACGGTCTCCCAGTCCTCGTCCTTCATGCGGACGATGAGGCCGTCGCGCGTGACGCCGGCGTTGGCGATCACGATGTCCAGCGGCGCGCCGGCGGCTTCCTCGGCCTTGGCGACCAGGCCGTCGACCTGCTGGGCGTCGGCGAGGTTGGCCACGACGGTCGAGGCGCGCTCGCCCAGCTCCGCCTTCAGCTCGGCCAGGGCCGATTCGCGCGTTCCGGAGAGCACGACGTGAGCGCCCTGGGCGTGCAGGGCGCGAGCGATGGCCCCGCCAATGCCGCCAGTGGCGCCGGTGACGAGGGCGGTCTTGCCGGTAAGGTCGAACATGGCGGCTTTCCTAGGCTTCTAGAGCATTTTCCGATAAGTGTGAAACGGTTATCGGATCGAAAATGCTCTAAACTTTTGATTTAGAGCCCTTTTTATCCGATCTGATTGGATCAATCAGATCGGAAAGGGCTCTAGAGCGACTTGGCGAACGCTTCGAGGTCCGCCGGGGTGTTCAGGGGAGTCGCCTCGGCGTCCGGGGCGATGCGCTTGGCCATGCCCGACAGCACCTTGCCGGCGCCGGCCTCGGCGAAGCGGGTGACGCCGCCCGGGCCGGCCAGCCACGTCATGCTCTCGCGCCAGCGGACGCGGCCAGTGACCTGTTCGATCAGCAGCTTGCGAATGACGTCCGGGTCATGGACCGGCGCGGCGGTGACGTTGGCGACCAGCGGAGCGCGGGGGGCGATGATCGTGGTCTTGGCCAGGGCTTCCGCCATCTCGTCGGCCGCCGGCTGCATCAGCGGGCAATGGAACGGCGCCGACACGTTCAGCGGAATCGCCCGCGCGCCCAGTTCCTTGGCCTTCTCGATGGCCTTGTCCACGGCGGCCTTGGCCCCGGAGATCACGACGTTGCCTTGGTTGTTGTCGTTGGCCACGACGCAGACGCCGACCTCAGAACCAGCCTTGGCGGCTTCCTCGGCCAGGGCCAGGTCCGTCTTGGGGCCGATCAGCGAGGCCATGGCGCCCTCGCCCACCGGCACGGCGCGTTGCATGGCCTGGCCGCGCAGCTTCAGCAGGCGCGCGGTGTCGGCCAGGCTGATGGCGCCGGCGGCGGCCAGGGCCGAGTACTCACCCAGGCTGTGGCCCGCGACGAAGGCGGCCTTGTCGATCCCAACGCCGAATTCCTTTTCCAGGGTCCGGGTCACGGCCAGGCTGACAGCCATCAGGGCCGGCTGGGCGTTCTCGGTCAGGGTCAGGTCGGTGTCGGGGCCGTCCTTCATCAGCGCGAACAGCTTCTGGCCCAGGGCGTCGTCGACCTCCTGGAACACCTCGCGAGCGCTGGCGAACGCCTCGGAAAGATCGACGCCCATGCCGACCGACTGGCTGCCCTGGCCCGGAAAAATGAAGGCGATGCTCATCGAAGCCCGCTCCGTCTTTTAAGATTCAAGGCCGCGAGGGTTAGGGGAAAGCCCGTTTCCCGGCAAGTGCGCGCGGTTCGGCGACCAAGGCTTGCAATCAGCGTCGCCGCGTCCAAAGTGCTGCCTTCCTCGTATCGGGGCCATTCATTCCTTTCGGAGTCGCGCCATGAAAACCGTTCTCGCCGGCGTCGCCGCGGCCGCCCTCGCCGTATCCTCTCCCGCCCTGGCCGCCCTGAAGGTCGGCGACAAGGCCCCCGATTTCAGCGCCAAGGCCGCCCTGGCCGGCAAGGACTTCGACTTCAGCCTCGCCAAGGCGCTGAAGAAGGGCCCGGTCGTGCTGTACTTCTTCCCGGCCGCCTACACCTCGGGCTGCACCGCCGAGGCTCACGAGTTCGCGGAAGCCACGCCCGAGTTCGAAAAGCTGGGCGCCACGGTGATCGGCGTCACGGCCGGCAATGTCGACCGCATCAAGGACTTCTCCAAGGAGCACTGCCGCGACAAGTTCGCGGTGGCCGCCGCCGACAAGGCCCTGGTCAGCAGCTACGACGTAGCCTTGGCCATCAAGCCCGACTGGACGAACCGCACCTCCTACGTGATCGCGCCGGACGGCAAGATCCTGCTCAGCTACACCGACGGCAACTTCCAGGGTCACGTCACCAAGACCATGGACGCGGTGAAGGCCTACAAGACCGCCAAGACGAAGTAGCCAGGCTTTTTGGCTTTCGGCCAGCCGCGCGGGTTGAGGCTCGCGCGGCGCGAGGCCCATGATCGGCCATGACCGATCTCGCCCACATCGACATCCCCGCGCTCGAACTGGGCCTGAGAGGCGTCGCCGTCGGCGCCTTCGCCGCGACAGGCGTTTCCCTGGCCGCCAGCCGCAAGATGACCCCCACGCGCTGGGTCGGCGTGATCTTGATGGTCTGCGCCGTCGCCCACGTCTTCGAGAGCCACTATTTCTACACCCAGCACCGGCATTTCAGCGCCCTGACCTGGTTGCTGAGCTCGATGGCCGCCGCCGTCTTCTGGCTCTTTTGCTCGGTGCTGTTCGAGGACGAGCCAAAGATCCCGCCCTGGCGCTTCGCGGTTCCCGCTTTTGTCCTGGCGCAGTGGATCCCGGGCGCGTTGCTGCCGCCGGGCGAAACCCGCGCCGTGGCTTGGTGGCTGTTCGCCGCCGTCTCGCTCGCGATCCACGTCCATATTCTCTTGATGGCCTGGCGAGGCTGGCGAACCGACCTGATCGAACGCCGGCGGCATCTGCGCGGCCCGATCGCGGTCGCCGCGACCGCCTATATGCTGATCCAGACCCTTTGCGACTTCGGGCTGGGCAAGGGCCCGGTGCTGTCCAGCATGGTTCAGACCGTGGCGCTGGTCCTGCTGGGGATCGGCTCCGCCCTGGCCCTGCTGCGCGCCGAGCCGGCGTTGGTCCAGGCCTCGCCCGCGCCGGGCGAAGCGCCCGCTCCAAAGCCCGCCGAGCCCCTCGACCTCACCCCCGCCGACCGGCTGGTCCTGGCGCGCCTGGACAAGGCGATGAACCAGAACGAGGTCTGGCGCGGCGAGGACCTGTCGATCGGAACCCTGGCCGCCCTGGTCGGCGCGCCCGAGCATCGGCTGCGCAAGCTGATCAACGGCACGCTGGGCCACCGCAATTTCGCCGACTACGTCAACGGCCGAAGAATCGAGGCGGCCAAGATCGCGCTCGCCGATCCCGAACAGGCGCTGAAATCGGTCTCGACCATCGCCTATGAGCTGGGCTTCGCGTCCCTGGGTCCTTTCAATCGCGCCTTCCGCGCCGCCACCGGCGTCACCCCGACCGCCTGGCGCCAGGAGGCGACGCCCGCCCTGCCCCGCCTGCGCCTGATCGAATCCGACGAGAGCCCGCCAAAAACCGACAAACGCGCCTGATTTCGCGATCGGCGCGACGACCAGGAGCAGGGTCGCTTTCTTGGCGAGGTCCTTTTTCCTCGGGAGCCCTCGATGCTCGACACCCTCCTCGCGTTCGGTCGGCACTGGCTGACAGGCATGCAAATCGACGTCACCCGCTATATCGTCTTCTCGGTCGGCGTCTGGTTCACGTTGTGGATCGTGCTGGCCGCGCCGCTGGCCGGCCGCAAGATCCGCGAGACCCGCCCCGAGGCGCGCCAGCTGCTCATCGAGTTCGGAACCTCGATCCGCTCGATCGCCATCTTCTCGACGATCGGCCTCCTGACCTTCGGTCTGTTCCGCGTCGGCTGGATGCCTGGGCCGCTGATCGCCAAGAGCTGGGGGCCGGTCTGGTTCTGGACCAGCCTCGTCCTGATGATCGTCGCTCACGACGCCTGGTTCTACTGGACGCACCGGCTGATCCACGATCGGCGACTGTTTCGCCGCTTCCACCGGCGGCACCACCGGTCGAACAACCCCTCGCCGTTCACCGCCTACAGCTTCGATCTCGGCGAGGCGGCCATCAACGGGATCTTCGTGCCGCTGTGGATGATCCTGATCCCGACCCAGTGGCCGGTGGTCGGCCTTTTCATGCTGCACCAGATCGTGCGCAACACGATCGGCCATTCGGGCTACGAGCTCTTCCCCGCCCGCAAGGACGGTCGGCCGCTCCTGCCTTGGATCACCACCGTGACCCACCATGACCTGCACCATGCGCAGGCGGGCTGGAACTACGGCCTGTACTTCACCTTCTGGGACAAGGTGATGGGCACCGAGCACCCGGAGTATCTGAAGCGCTTCGCCGAAGTGACGGCCCGCAAGGACCGCAAGCTGGAGGCTACCAGCTCGCCTTCACCAGCTTGACCATCAGGCGGCTGTCCTGCAGCCGCCATTGCTGCTCCCGAGGATTCACCGCGCCGCGCAGGCTGACCGTGAACTCGGCGGGAATGTCGAACGGTCGGGTCAGGCTGAGATCCACGCCCTCGTCCCCGGTCGAGCCGCCCCCCACGGCGATCGAGCCGATCGGCTTGCCGTCCAGGGTCAGGGACGAGCGGAGGTTGGCACGGGCCACGGGGACCTTGCCAGGCACGGCGATCGCCTGGCTGGCGTCCATGTCCATCGACACGCGCACATAGTTGGCGCGCGGCAGGATGCCGAAGCCGAACATCTTTGACACCGACGAGCGCACCCGGGCCTCGCGATCGTTCCAGGACGCGCCGACACCCATCGAGCGCTGGCCGACGCGATCGTCGTCCGGCTTCTGAACCAGGTTCAGGTCGAGCGCGTAGGTCGGGTTCTCCAGCGTGCCGACGGACTTGGCCGTGAGCGTCACCTTCTCGGTGTCGGTCGACAAGTCGAGAGGCACGGCGGCCGAGTAGCCGGTAAAGCGGCCATCCTTGGCCGAAACGGACATGTCGGGCTTCTGGACGATGACCTGGGCGTGCGCGCCACCGGCCGCCAACGCGGCGGCGAGGATCGCGCCGATTGAAACTGCAAGCCCCTTCATCGGACCTTCCCTAGCACAACCTGCCCCAGCGGCAAGTCGCGAGGCGGCTAGTTCCCCGCCGCCTTGATGGCTTCCATCCGCTTGCTCATCTTGGCGACCATCTCAGCCTGAATCTTGGGAAGAAGCTCGGCCACGCTCTTGGATGCAATGCTCCCCAGTTGCGGCATCTTTCGCAGGATCGACTGCCCGACAGGGCTTTCGTAGAAGTCGACCATGGCCTGGAGCTCTTCCTCCGAATAGACCTCGGCATAGGCCGGCGTCAGCCTGTCCATCAGCTGCTGCATGAAGCCGCCGTCGAACACGTCCTCCATGCTGTCGCGAACAGCCTCGCGCAGCATGACCTTCTGCTTGTCGTTGAGACCCTTCTGACTGGCGGCGATCGCGTCGGCCTGCTGTGACATCATGTTGCGCAGCATGGGGACCATGGTTTCCTGCATGTGCATGGCCGCCACCATCCGTCGGGTCAGCGCCAAGGCCTTGGCCGAGGGCTCGGCCGAAGCGGCTGCGGGCGCGGCGAGCGCGCAGGTCAGGACCAGCAGGGTCAGGAACTTCCGCATCTCGCGCTCTCCGACTAGGACGGGTCGACAGCTAGGCAAGCTCAACCAAGAGCCGCAAGCCCAAAGCTTCCTTGCCTTTCCGCCCCATCTCCTGTAGTAGCGCGCGTTCTCACGGAAGGCGGTCTTGCGCGCACCCATCCGGGACCGGGGTTTCCCCGCTCGGCGCGCCGGATCCATCGTGGTCGACGGACTTCCGTCGTCGTCCGCGCCGCCTTCCATAACGGAAGAAGGAAAACATGGCGTTCTACGAACACGTGGTCATCGCGCGGCAGGACATCTCGCCGCAACAGGCCGAAGCTCTGAACGAGCAACTCAAAGCCCTGATCGAAGAGAATGGCGGTCACATCGCCAAGATCGAGTACTGGGGCCTGCGTAACCTCACCTACCGCATCAAGAAGAACCGCAAGGGCCACTACTCCCTGCTCGCGATCGACGCCCCGGCGCCGGCCGTGAAGGAAATGGAGCGCCAGCTGCTCATCAACGAAGATGTGCTGCGCTTCATGACCATCCGCGTGGAAGAGCTGGACCTCGAGCTGTCGCCCGTGCTGGCCCGTCGCGATCGCGGCGACCGCCCGGAGCGTCCGCGCGAAGAGTTCGCGGCGTAAGGGAGAAATAGATCATGACCGATACGACCGCTCCCGAAGCCGGCGCTCCGGCCGCCGCCGCTGGCGGCGCCCGCCGCCCGTTCTTCCGTCGCCGCAAGGTGTGCCCGTTCTCGGGCGCCAACGCGCCGAAGATCGACTACAAGGACGTGAAGCTGCTGCAGCGCTACGTCTCCGAACGCGGCAAGATCGTGCCGTCGCGCATCACCGCGGTGTCGGCCAAGAAGCAACGCGAACTGGCCAAGGCCATCAAGCGCGCCCGCTTCCTGGCTCTGCTCCCCTACGTCGTGAAGTAAGGGAGACGCCACGATGAAAGTCATTCTGCTCGAACGCGTTGAAGGCACCGGCGTCCTCGGCGACGAAGTCACCGTCAAGGACGGCTTCGCCCGGAACTACCTGCTGCCCCGCGGCAAGGCCCTGCGCGCCACCAAGGCGAACCTGGCCCACTTCGAAGCGCAACGCGCCGAGATTGAAGCCCGCAACGTCAAGAACCGCGAATCGGCCGCCAAGAACGGCGAAGCGCTGGACGGCACGCAGTACATCCTGATCCGTCAGGCCGGCGAAAGCGGCCAACTGTACGGTTCGGTCGCTGGCCGCGACGTCGCCGACGCCATCAAGGCCGAAGGCGGCAAGGTCGACCGCTCGATGGTCGTGCTGGACAAGCCGATCAAGACGCTGGGCGTCCACGAAGTGAAGGTGAAGCTGCACGCCGAAGTGACCATCACGGTCACTTTGAACATCGCGCGCAGCCAGGACGAAGCCGAGCGCCAAGCGCGCGGCGAGAACGTCATCGCCTCGCAATTCGAGGAAGAACGCGCCGCCGAAGCCGAAGCCGCCCAGGACCTCCTGGAAGGCGGCGCCGGCTCGCAAGAAGGCGACTACGAAGCCTAAGTCCTTACGGATCAAAAGCTTTTCCAATGAGACGGCGCGGAGTGATCCGCGCCGTTTTTTTCTGCGCCGCAGCATAGAAATGTTCGACTTGTAGCTTTCGTGACAAGCTCCCATGTTCTCGATTGGGGGCGATCAAGACCCCCGCCTCGGGGCGAGAAGACGCGTGTCTCCGTCCCGGCCACGAGAGGGGATTTCTCATGCGTTACAGAGCTTTGCTGCTGGCGGCCGCCTCGCTGACCGCTTTTTCCGCCACCGCACACGCCCAGACCGCCGCGCCCGCCGCGGATGAGGCCACGGTCGAACAGATCGTCGTCACCGGCACCCGGGTCGCCCGGTCGCGTCTCGACACCGTCTCGCCTGTCGACATCGTCGACAACAAGGCGCTGACCCGTCAGGGCACGCCGGAGCTGGCCCAGGCCTTGGCCAATCTGGCGCCGTCGATCGACTTCCCCCGTCCCGCCGTGACCGACGGCACCGACTCGGTGCGCCCGGCCACCCTGCGCGGCCTGTCGCCGGACCAGACCCTGGTGCTGTTGAACGGCCACCGCGCCCACACCTCGGCCTTGGTCAACATCAACGGCTCGATCGGTCGCGGCTCGGCCCCTTTCGACCTGAACACCATCCCCACCGCCGCCCTGCAGAGCGTCGAAATCCTGCGTGAAGGCGCCGCGGCCCAGTACGGCTCGGACGCCATCGCCGGCGTCATCAACCTGCGCCTGCGCGAGGCGCGCTCCGGCGGCGGCGCGACCGCCACCTATGGGGTCTACAACACCAATATCGAGACCACGCGCAACACCTCGGGTCGCCACGCCAACGACGGCCCGACCTACAGCGCGTCGCTCTGGCAAGGCTTCGCCCTGCCCAACGACGGCTTCCTGACGTTGACGGGCGAGTATTCCTACCGCAACCCGACCAACCGCTCGGACCTCGACCCGCGCGTCACGCCGAACAAGGTCACCGGCATCTATGGCGACCCGCAGGTCGAGACCAAGACGGTCTACGCCAATTTCGGCCTGCCGGTGAACGACAGCTGGAAGCTCTATGGCCTGGCCGGCTACCAGAACCGCAAGGGTCAGAGCGCGGCCTTCCCGCGCCTGGCCGACAACGCCAACAACTATGTGTCGGTCTATCCGAACGGCTACATCCCGAAGATCACCACCGATATCGACGACTACAACGCCGAGTTCGGCGCCAAGGGCGACATCGCCGGCTTCACCGTCGACGCCTCGGTGAACTACGGCAGCAACAAGGTTAAGTACGGCACGATCAACTCGATCAACGCCTCGCTGGGCCCGTCCTCGCCGACCTCGTTCAAGGACGGCTCGATGCAGTACGGTCAGACGGTCGCCGCCATCGACGTCAACCGTCCGCTGGAGCTCTTCCACTTCGCCAAGCCCAGCACCCTGGCCTTCGGCGTCGAGTACCGGGACGAGACCTACAAGATCAAGGCGGGCGAGACGGCCTCTTGGGTCAATGGCGGCAACGGTAAGGGCGCCGGCGCGCAAGGCTTCCCGGGCTTCCGTCCGACCAACGCCGTCGACGTCAGCCGCCACTCGACCAGCCTCTATGCCGACCTCGATAACCAGGTCACCGACAAGTTCGACGTGGACCTGGCCGTCCGCTACGAGGACTATTCGGATTTCGGCTCGACCACGATCGGCAAGATCGCCGCGCGCTATGACCTGACCGACAGCTTCGCGATCCGCGGCGCCTATTCGTCGGGCTTCCGCGCCCCTGCCCTGCAACAGCAGTACTTCACCACCACGTCGATCAACATCATCGGCGGCGCGGCGGTGGACGTCGGCACCTTCCCGGCCACCAGCGCCACGGCCGCCGCGCTCGGCGCCAAGCCGCTGGAACCGGAAAAGTCCAAGAACTATTCGCTCGGCGCCGTCTACCACAAAGGCCCGTTCGAGCTAACGGTCGACGCCTACCAGATCGACATCAACAACCGGATCGTGCTGTCGGAGAACATCCAGGGCTCGGCGACCGGCACCCCGACCCAGCAGGCGATCTACAGCCTGCTGCAGCCGTTCGGCGTCACCACGGCCCGCTTCTTCATCAACGGCGTCGAGACCAAGACCAAGGGCGTCGACATCGTCGGCCGCTATCGCCTGGACGCCGACGAGGCCGGCCGCTTCGACCTGACCCTGGCGGCCAACTTCAACGACACCAAGGTCGACAAGGTGCCCACCACCTCGACCCTGTCGTCCCTGCCCGTACCGCCCTCGCTGTTCGCCCGCGTCAACGTGGCGACCTACGAGCAAGGCACGCCGGACAAGAAGTTCGTCGCCAGCGGCGACTGGTCGAACGGCCCCTGGGGCGCGACCCTGAAGGGCGCCTTCTACGGCTCGGTGCTGATCCCCAACTCCAACCAGGCCCTCGACTACCGTTCGGGAGACCATACGGTGTGGGACTTGGAAGCCCGCTACACCTTCCTGAAGAAGGTCACCTGGGCGGTCGGGGCCAACAACCTGTTCGACGAGTATCCGAACCGGGCCCCGGCGGCGGTCAACACGACCGGCGTCGTCGGCTTCCCCGGCTTCTCGCCGTTCGGCTTCAATGGCCGCTTCCTCTACACCCGCCTCAGCTACAGCTGGTAAGCGGACGGCCTTTCAAGGCCGCGAAGGCTTGGGCCCGGAGAGCGATCTCCGGGCCCTTTTCCTTAGCCGCACGTCAGAAGCGGACGCCCGTTCCAGCCGTCCCCTTGCCGGTTCCGAAGAACCAAAACATACACAGAACATCCCCGTTCATCTGAACCGGCGCGACCATCCGACCCGAGCGCCGGAGCCCCAGTCGCGTTAATTTCTTCCGATGTCTCTCGTACCCGCGCTCGATCTCGTTCTCCCCGGTCTTCCCGAGCCCACGATCAACGTGACGCCGCACAACATGGAAGCCGAGCAAGCGCTGCTGGGCATCCTGCTGTACGACAACGCCGCCTACGAGCGTCTCAGCGACAACCTGCAAGCCCGTTGCTTCTACGAGCCGTTTCACCAGCGGCTGTTCCAGGCCATCGAGACCCACGTTCGCAAGGGTCAGCTGGCCGAGCCGATCCTGCTGGCCGACGAGTTCAAGAACGATCCGGCGTTCCAGGAGCTGGGCGGCCTGCGTTATCTGGCCGACCTCGTCGATCGCGCCCCTCCGGCCGCCAATGTCGGCGACTACGCCCGCGTGATCTTCGACCTGTCGCTGCGCCGGGAGCTGATCCGGATCGGCGGCGACATCGCCACGGCGGCTCAAGGCGGCGGCGAGGAAAAGCGATCGGCCCGCGACCAGATCGAGGCCGCCGAACAGAGCCTCTACAGCCTGGCCGAAAGCGGCGCGGCCTCCTCGGGCTTCGTCTCGTTCGGTGACGCCCTGCGCGGCGCGGTGGAGATGACCGCCGAGGCCTACAGCCGCGATGGCGGCATGTCGGGCATCGCCACCGACCTGATCGACCTCGACCAGAAGATCGGCGGCCTGCACCCGTCGGACCTCGTGGTCCTGGCCGGCCGGCCGTCGATGGGCAAGACCGCGCTGGCGACCAATATCGCCTTCAACATCGCCAAGAAATACGCCTACGAGATCCAGCCCGACGGCACGAAGAAGACCGTGCAGGGCGGCGTCGTGGCCTTCTATTCATTGGAAATGAGCGCCGAGCAGCTGGCGCTGCGTATGCTGGCCGACGCCTCGGGCGTGTCGGGCGACCGCCTCCGCAAGGGCGAGATCGACGCCTCGGAGTTCGGACGAGTCCGCGACGCGGCGATGGAGCTCCAAAACGCGCCGCTCTACATTGACGCCACCGGCGGCATCTCGATCGCCAAGCTGACCGCGCGCGCCCGTCGCCTGAAGCGCCAGGTGGGCCTGGACTTGATCGTCGTCGACTACCTGCAGCTGGTCACCGGATCGGACCTCGGGGCCAACGCCAACCGGGTGCAGGAAGTCTCGCAGATCACCATGGGCCTGAAGGCCCTCGCGAAAGAGCTGGCCTGTCCGGTCATCGCCCTGTCGCAGCTGTCGCGTCAGGTGGAAGCCCGCGACGACAAGCGGCCCCAGCTGTCCGACCTGCGGGAATCGGGCTCGATCGAGCAGGACGCCGACATGGTCTGGTTCGTCTATCGCGAGGCCTACTATGTGGGCCGCGCCGAGCCACGCGAAGGTACGCCCGAGCACCTGACCTGGCAGGAAGAGATGGATCGCCTGCAAGGCCTGGCCGAGGTCATCATCGCCAAACAGCGTCACGGCCCCATCGGCACCGTGCGCCTGTCGTTCAACAGCGACACCACCCGCTTCGGCAACCTGGCCAAGGACCACTACTTCGCCCAGGCGCGGAACATTCCGTCGGACGAGTAGAACACCAACACGCCGATCTCCCCGGCGAATGCCGGGGTCCAGATGGAAGAGCGCTGAAGTGGGTTACATGGGCTCCGTGTTCTTCCAATCATCCCCAGCGCCATGAGATCTGGACCCCGGCATTCGCCGGGGAGTTCGGGTTTTGGATGTGGTTTGACTAAGACCCATCGCCCAAGCCACGGTCGCCATCCCGCCTTCCACCCCGACGAGTCTCATGGATTTCAGCCCCCTGCCCACCTCCAGCCTGGTCGGCGCCTTCCTGCTGGCGTTTCCGGCGCTGTTCTCGATCGTCAATCCGGTCGGAGCCTCGCTGATCTTCGACCAGGCCATGGGCGGCCGGCCCCGGCCGGAACGGCTGAAGCTGGCCCGCCAGATCGGGCTCTACGCCTTCCTGGTGCTGCTGGGCTCGCTGCTGCTGGGCGGCTACATCCTGAACTTCTTCGGCGTCAGCCTGGGCGCCCTGCGGGTGGCCGGCGGCTTGGTCGTCGCCATCCGGGCCTGGGGCCTCTTAATGGACCCGCAGGAGAACGAGGAGCGCAAGACCAGCCAGACCGAGCCGGCCCAGAGGCACGAGGACGTGGCGTTCTTTCCGCTGACCATGCCCTTCACCACGGGTCCAGGTTCGATCTCGGTGGCCATCGCGCTGTCGTCGCAGCGCCCGACCGAAGGCAGCGCCGTCGCGCCCTTCTTCATTGGCGCCGGCCTGGCGGCGGCGCTGGTGGCGATCATGGTCTGGCTGCTCTACAGCGCGTCCGAGCGGGTCATGCGCCTGCTGGGCCCCGGCGGCGCCCGGGTGCTGTCGCGCCTCGTGGCCTTCCTTCTGCTGTGCATCGGCGTCCAGATCATCGCCTCGGGCGCGGAGAGCCTGGTGGCCAAGTTCATGGCCGCTCACCACGGCTAAACCGTTGAACCCGGGGTCCGCCTCGGCTACGCCCTCGCCCGTGACCGACCTCCACGACGCCCGCCTGACCATCGACCTCGACGCGGTCGCCGCCAACTTCGCGGCCCTGAAGGCGCGCGCCGGCGATCAGGAGCTGGCGCCGGCGGTCAAGGCCGACGCCTACGGCCTGGGCGTGGCGCGCGTCGCCGACCGGCTTTGGGCCGAGGGCGCGCGGTCCTTCTACGTCGCGCGGTTGGCCGAGGGCGTGGCCCTGCGCGCGGCGCTCGGCGACCGCGCGGCGGCGATCTATGTCCTGGACGGCGCCACGCCCGGCGCCGGCGACGCCCTGGAAGGCGCGGATCTGATCCCCGTGCTCAACAGCCTGCCGCAGATCGAGGCCTGGAACGCCCAGGCGCGCTCGGGTCGTCTGAAGGCCGCCCTGCATCTCGACACCGGCATGAACCGCCTGGGCCTGCGCCCGGAGGAATTGAAGGTCCTGCTCGGCGCCACCGATCGGCTGAAGCGGCTGGACCTTGATCTAGTCATCAGCCACCTGGCCTGCGCCGATGTTCCGGACCATCCGATGAACGCCCGCCAGCGAGAGCGCTTCGCCGAGGCGGTCGCCCTGCTTCCAGACGCCCGCAAGAGCTTCGCCAACTCCGCCGGCCTGTTCCTGGGCGAGGCCTATCGCTTCGATCAGGCCCGGCCGGGGATCAGCCTCTATGGCGGCGGACCGGAAGGACGGCCCCATCCCGCGATCCGCGCGGTCGCGACCGTGGAAGCCCCGATCCTGCAGGTCCGGGTCGTACCGCGCGGCGAAACCGTCGGCTACGGCGCGACCTGGACGGCGCCCGAGACGACGCGCATCGCCATTGTCGGCGCGGGCTACGCCGACGGCGTGCCGCGCGCCAGCCCGCCGAAGGGCGAGGTCTGGTTCGACGGCGCGCGCCGACCGATGCGCGGGCGCATCTCGATGGACCTCATGGCCATCGACGTCACCGACTGCGACGCGGCGCGCCCGGGCGCGATGGTCGAAATGCTGGGTCCGAACCTGCCGGTCGACGACGCCGCGGCGGCGGCCAACGCCACGGCCTATGAGCTGTTGACGCGATTGACGCTGCGCGCGACGCGCCGCTATGTGGGGCTGAAGGGCGACTAGGTCTCAGCCTGCGATAGAAATTCCGCCCGGGGGCTTTCGATGTCGGATCTTTACGAGAAGGCCAGGCGCGCGGCGCTGACCGTCGCTCGCTTGGAAGCCGGCTGGCGCTGGGTCGCGCTGGCCATGGTTGTCGTCGGGATCGCCCTCTTCAACCACCTGATCGGCCTGAAGCTGGTCAGCGCCCACGCCGGGTTCTGGCGCGCGCCGCACAACGACATGGCCGCCATGCTGGCGGGCCAGGAAGCGGTATTCCGCAGCGCCTGGCGCTTCCCGCTGGTCGCTACCGACCGCCTGCTGGCCCCAACGGTGCTGTCGACCGTCTACACCGACAGCATCCCATGGCTGACGATCGTCCTGAAGGTCACGGGCCTGTGGAAGGCCTTGAACGGCCTGGGACTTTTCTTCCTGATCGCCTACGCGATGCAGCCTCTGGCCATGATCGTGCTGCTGCGCGCCTTGGGCGTGCGGCAGGTCGTGCTGCAGGCGACCGGCGCGCTGCTGGCCCTGCTGCTGCCGGCCTTTCTGATGCGCCACGGCCACGTGGCCCTGACCGGCCACTTCCTGATCATCCTAGGCCTGGCCGCCTCGGTCGACAGCATCCGCAATGGGCTCACCCCGCGCCGCAGCCTGGCTTTCGCGGCCCTGGCCGTCGCGGCCATTGGAACCCACGCCTACCACCTGCCGCCGATCGGCCTGTGCTTCGCGGCCGCCATGGCCTCCGAGATCGCCCAGAAGCGTCAGGACGCCTGGATCAATTCCGCCAAGGCTTCGGCCCTGGTGATCGTCGGCATGGCCCTGGCGGCCGTGGCGCTCGGCTACGGCATCGGCCAAGGGGAAGGCGGCGGCAGGAGCCCGATCGGCTACTACTCGATGAATATCCTCGGCCCGCTGATCCCCCAGGGCTCGTCGCTGTTCGGCCAGACCTTCGAAGGCGGCTGGTTCAAGCAGACCCTGGACCCCAACGGCGGCCAATGGTTCGAGGGCTACAACTATCTTGGCGCGGGCGTCCTGCTGACCATCCTGTCGGGGATCCTGCTGTCGGTGCGCCACGGCTGGCTGCCGACCGCGGCGCGCGAGTGGACCCGCCGCTGGCTGCCGCTGGTCCTGGCCATGGTCGTCCTGACCGTCTGGGCGATCGGTCCCAATCCGTACCTGGCCCTGCGCCTCCTGTTCACCGGCCCCAAGCTGGCCGGCGTGTTCGAGTGGCTGAGCCTTTTCCGCGCCCACGGCCGCTTCTTCTGGAGCGTAGCCTATCTGCTGATCGCCGTGTCGCTGGTCCAGATCGGCCGCTACGCCCGGCCGCTGACCCTGCTGGCCATCGCCGCCGCCGCTGTCGGCCTGCAAATCGCCGACAGCCACGAAATGCGCGCGGGCGTGCGCCACACCTTCAGCGAATCCGCACCCTCGTTCCACCCGGTCGACCTCGAACGGTCGGCGGCGCTGCACAATCGCCCCTGGGTGTTCGCGCCGATCTTCTTCTGCGCCAATAACACGATCGACCAGATGGAAATCGCCCAGCTGACCCTGGCGGCGGTGCGCACCGGCGGCTCTTCCAACGGCGCGTCGACCGCCCGCAGCCAGGGCACGGCCTGCAAGACGCCCGAGGACGCCTTCGCCGTCGCCGGTCCCCATGATCCGCGCATCACCGTGGTGATGGAGGAGAGCGCCGGGGCCGATTATGGCCGCTTCACCCAGCGCAGCGATTGCCGCCGCTTCCTGCGCGGCCTGATCTGCGGTCGCGACCTGGACAAGGTTCCGGGCCTGATGGCCATCGCGCCTTACGTGCCCAGCGGCGGCCGGGTGCTGGCCCGGGCCAATTTCGATCAGGGCGTCAATCCGCCCGAACTGTCCTCGGGCTGGTCGCCGGCCGATCCGAAGGGCGTATGGTCAAACGGCCCCACCGCGGTGATCACGCTGAAGGTTCCTGGCGCAACGGCCGGCGCGCCGCTGATCGTCGAGCTTCACGCGCTGAGCTTCGTCGTCGCCCCAGACGTCAGCCAGGTCATCGGCGTGTCGGTGAAGGGCCGGAAACTGGCGACCTGGAACGTCGAGAAGGCCAACTGGCGTCCCTATCGCGTCAGCGTGCCGGCCGATCTCGTCAAGCCGGGCGAACCGCTGACGCTGGCTTTCTCGATCTCCAAGCCCAAGCCGGCCAGCGCCGAGGATCCCCGCAGCATCGGCCTGGGCGTGCAGAAGCTGATCGTCAGCCAGTAGGCGTCGGGGAGGCTCCCCGCGCCGACTGCGTCCGGCTTTGGCGCACGCCGCCGCCAGCCTGTAGTCTCCACCCATCCGAGAATCAGGAGACCCCATGGCCCGCGACGGCGCCGTCTACGCTTGCCAGTCCTGTGGCGCGGTTCAGACCAAGTGGTCCGGCCAATGCCCCGCCTGCCAGAGCTGGAACACCCTGGTCGAGGAGGTCGGCGCCAAGCCGCCGGGGGCGCTGTCGACAACCAAGGCGACGCGCGTGCGCGGCCTGCAATTCACCGGTCTTGAGAGCGAGACCGCCCCGCCGCCCCGACTGATGACCGGCGTCGACGAGTTCGACCGCGTCTGCGGCGGCGGCGTCGTGCCCGGCTCGGCGATCCTGATCGGCGGCGACCCGGGCGTGGGCAAGTCCACCCTGCTGCTGCAGGTCTGCGCCAGCGCCGCCCAGCGCGGCGTCGCCTGCGCCTATATCTCGGGCGAGGAGGCGGTCGAGCAGATCCGGGGCCGCGCCGATCGGATGGGCTTGGCCAAGGCCAATGTCAGCCTGGCCGCCGAGACCTCGCTACGCGACATTCTGGACGGTCTCAAGCGCGACAGCTTCGACCTGGTGGTCATCGACTCGATCCAGACCCTGTGGAGCGACGCCCACGAGGCTGGCCCCGGCACGGTCACCCAGGTCCGCGCCTGCGCCACCGAACTGGTGCGGCTGGCCAAGAAGAAGGGCGTGGCGATCCTGCTGGTCGGCCACGTCACCAAGGACGGCCAGATCGCCGGCCCGCGCGTGGTCGAGCACTTGGTCGACGCGGTCCTGGCCTTCGAGGGCGAGCGGGGCTATCCGTTCCGCATCCTGCGCGGCGCCAAGAACCGCTTCGGGGCCACCGACGAGATCGGGGTCTTCGAGATGGGCGATGTCGGCCTGCGCGAGGTCAAGAACCCCTCGGCCCTGTTCCTGAACGAAGGCGGCGAGCGCGCGGCCGGCGCGGCGGTGTTCGCCGGCATCGAGGGGTCGCGCCCGGTGCTGGTCGAGTTTCAAGCTCTGGTGGCGCCGTCCGCCTATGGGACGCCGCGCCGAGCGGTCGTCGGTTGGGACTCCGGACGCCTGGCCATGGTGCTCGCCGTCCTGGAGGCCCGATGCGGCCTTGGTTTTGGCGACAAGGACGTCTATCTGAACGTCGCCGGCGGCCTGCGCATCACCGAACCGGCGGCGGATCTCGCGGCGGCGGCGGCCCTGGCCTCCTCGGCCCTGGACGTCGCCCTGCCCCAGGATTGCGTCGTGTTCGGCGAACTGAGCCTGTCGGGCGAGGTCCGCGCCGTCAGTCGGATGGAGACGCGTTTGAAGGAAGCCGCGAAACTGGGATTTGGCCGGGCCCTGGGTCCCTTGGCCGGCCTCCCCGAAGGCGGCGGCTCCCTGCCCGTGGCGGGCGTCGCGCGCCTGACCGACGCCGTCCGCCGCATCGGCGACGAGATCTGGAGCAGCCTGACGTGACGCCGTTCGACATCATCGCCGGACTTCTGCTGCTGGTCTCGGCCGTGATGGGCTGGCTGCGCGGCGCCTCGCGCGAGCTGACCTCGGCCTTGTCCTTCATGCTGGCGGCGGCGATCGCCCTGTTCGGCCTGCGGATCAGCGGTCCGATCTTCCGCAAGCTCATGGACCCCGACTGGGCCGCCACGGGCGCGGCCGTGGTGGTGGTGTTCGTCGTCTTCTACCTAATCTTCCGCCTGGTCGGCGCCAACCTGACCCGGCGCCTGCAGGAAAGCTCGGCCGGCGGCGCGCTGGACCGGGGTGTGGGCGCGACCTTCGGCCTGGTCCGCGCCTGCGTGGTGCTGGGCGTCTTCAACCTGCTGCTGCACCTGGCCACCCCGCCGGATCGGATGCCGCATTGGGTCGAGGATTCCGTGTTCTACCCCGTCTCCGAAGTCAGCGGAAAAGTGCTCAAGGTCTTCGCCCCCAAGGGCAAGGCCCTGGCCGGAAAGCTGGCGCCGGCGATCGAGGACGCCGTCCACGATGGCGGCGACAATCCGTCCGGCGAGACCTCGTCCGGAAAAGGCTATGATCAGAACCAGCGTCGGAAGCTCGACGACCTGGTGGAGAAATCGCGATGACCTTCCTGGGCCAATCGACCGACCGCTATTCCTCGGCGCCCTGGCGCGACCCGGAAGACGACACGCTGCGTCTGGAATGCGGCGTCTTCGGCGTGTTCGGCGCGCGCGAGGCGGCCGCCATCGCGGCGCTGGGCCTGCACGCCCTGCAGCATCGCGGCCAGGAAGCCTGCGGCATCGCCGCCTTCGACGGCAACCGCTTCCACACCGAGCGCCATATGGGCCACGTCGGCGACGCCTTCACCGGTTCGGACCTGGTGCAGCGCCTGCCCGGCAACATGGCCATCGGCCACACCCGCTACTCCACGGCCGGCGGCAGCTTCATCCGCAACGTCCAGCCGATGTTCGCCGACCTAGAGACCGGCGGCGTCGCCCTGGCCCACAACGGCAACCTGACCAACTTCCTGACCCTGCGCGAGCGCCTGGTGCAGGAAGGCGCGATCTTCCAGTCGACCTCGGACTCGGAGGTGATCCTTCATCTGATCGCCCGCTCGCGAAAGGCCAAGATCGTCGACCGTTTCGTCGACGCCATCAGCCAGATCGAAGGCGGCTACGCCCTGGTGGCCATCACCAACAAGAAGATGATCGGCGTGCGCGATCCCCTGGGCATCCGGCCTCTGGTGCTGGGCGACCTGGACGGCCAGCCGGTGCTGGCCTCCGAGACCTGCGCCCTCGACATGATCGGCGCGCGCTTCGTCCGCGACATCGAGCACGGCGAAATGGTGGTGATCGAGGAGACCGGCGTCACCTCGTCCAAGCCGTTTCAGACCCTGCCGGCTCGTCCGTGCGTGTTCGAATATGTCTATTTCGCCCGTCCCGACAGCGTCGTGAACGGCCGTTCGGTCTATGGCGTGCGCAAGCGCATGGGCCAGACCCTCGCCAAGGAAACCGGCGTCGAGGCCGATGTCGTGGTGCCGGTTCCCGATAGCGGCGTGCCGGCGGCGCTGGGCTATGCCCAGGAAAGCGGCCTTCCGTTCGAGATGGGCATCATCCGCAACCACTATGTGGGCCGCACCTTCATCCAGCCCACCCAAGGCGTTCGCGAGCTGGGCGTGCGCATGAAGCACAGCCCCAACCGCGCCATCCTGGCCGGCAAGCGCGTGGTGCTGATCGACGACTCGATCGTGCGCGGCACGACGTCGCTGAAGATCGTCCGCATGGTCCGCGAGGCCGGCGCGACGGAGGTTCACCTCCGCTCGGCCAGCCCGCCGATCAAGTGGCCCGACTTCTACGGCATCGACATGCCCGAGCGCGAGCAGCTGCTGGCGGCCAACAAGTCGCTGGAAGAGATGGCCAAGTTCCTGGAAGTGGACTCGCTGGGCTTCCTGTCGGTCGACGGCCTGTACGAGGCTCTGGAGGCCGGTCCTCGAGATCCGGCCACCCCGCAGTTCACCGACCACTATTTCACCGGCGACTACCCTACCCGCCTGACCGACCGCGAGATCGCGGAAGGGCGCAACGAAACCAATGACAAGCAGCTTTCGCTGCTGGTCAGCGCGTGACATACCCCTCGTCCCGCCGGAACTCGGCGGGACGGGGAATTGGTCATGGGTTTCAAAAGCCTGCTCGATAAGCTGAAGCTCGAGCCCTACGTCATCGCGCTTTTCGGCATGGTGGTGCTGGCCTCGATCCTGCCGGTGCGCGGCGCGGCGGCGCACGAGCTGGCGCTGATCGTCAAGCTGGCCATCGCCCTGCTGTTCTTCCTGCACGGGGCCAAGCTGTCGCGCGAGAACGTGGTGGCCGGCGCCACCCACTGGCGTCTGCACCTAACGATTCTCGGCTTCACCTTCGTGCTGTTCCCGCTGCTGGGGCTGGCGATCAGCAAGGTCGGCGTCCTGCCGCCGACGCTCGCCGCGGGCGTGCTCTTCCTCTCCTGCCTGCCGTCGACCGTGCAGTCCTCGATCGCCTTCACCTCGATCGCGCGCGGCAATGTCGCCGCGGCGGTCGTGGCGGCCAGCGCCTCGAACCTCTTTGGCATCTTCATCACCCCGCTATTGGTGGGTCTGCTGATGCACACCCAAGGCGACGCATCGGGCGGCTGGAAGTCAGTCCAGGACATCATCGTCCAACTCTTGCTGCCGTTCATCGCCGGTCAGCTGGCCCGACCGCTGGTTGGTCCGTGGATCGACAATCACAAGAAGCTGATCGGCTACGTCGACCGGGGATCGATCCTGCTGGTGGTCTATTCGGCGTTCAGCGAGGCCGTGGTCGGCGGCATCTGGCACAAGATCTCGCCGCTGACCCTCCTTATACTGCTGGCGGTCAACGGAACGCTGCTGGCCATCGTCCTGGCCGCCACGACCTTCGGCGCGCGGGCCATGGGCTTCGATCCGGCCGACGAGAAAGCCATCACCTTCTGCGGCTCCAAGAAGAGCCTGGCCACCGGCGTGCCGATGGCCGGCATCCTGTTCCCGGGCCCGGCCGCCGGCGTCATCGTGCTGCCGCTGATGATCTTCCACCAAATTCAGCTGATGGCCTGTTCGGTGATCGCCCAGCACTACGCCAAGAAGGCCCAGGAAGCTTAAGGGACTTCCGATGGTTCCCGTCCGCCCTTCCCTGCTCTAGAACCCGCGCCATGACCTCTAACTCCCCCAAGCCGCTGGCCGGCCGCCTCGCCCTCGTGACCGGCGCCACGCGCGGCATAGGCTGGGCGGTGGCCAAGGGCTTGGCCGAGGCCGGCGCCCATGTGATCGCCGTCGGCCGCACCCAGGGCGCGTTGGAAGCGCTCGACGACGAGATCGTGGCCGCGACCGGCGAGCACGCCACCCTGGTCCCCATGGACCTGCGCGAGGCCGATGGCTTGGACCACCTGGGCGCGGCGATCCACGAGCGTTGGGGCAAGCTGGACATCGTGATCGGCGCGGCCGGCCTGTTGGGCCCCCTGACGCCGGTGAGCCACCTGGAGCCAAAGGGTTGGGACATGATCCTGTCCACCAACCTGACCGCCAACTGGTGCCTGATCCGCGCCATGGATCCGCTGTTGCGCGCGTCCGACGCCGGCCGGGCCGTGTTCTTCTCCAGCAGCGTCGCCAAGAGCCGCCCGGCCTTCTGGGGCGCCTACGCGGCGACCAAGGCGGCGCTTGAGGCCCTGGTCGACGTCTATGCCGACGAGACCGAGAACACCCCGATCCGCGCCCTCTGCGTCGATCCTGGCGCCATGCGCACCCGGATGCGGGCCGGAGCGTTTCCAGGCGAGGCGCCCGAGACCGTGCCCGCGCCCGAAACCATCGTCCCGTTCATCGTGGACCTGGTCCGCCCCGACCGCCAGCCGCCCAAGGGCGTCGCCCGCTTCAAGGATCGCGGCCAGGAATCGCCCAGCATCGACGCGTGAGTCGGGTCCGTTGGATAGGCAACGGAATTGGACGGAAAAGTTGTTTAAATCCGAGCGACGCCACTTCGAATAAGTAAAATCGAACGCTGATCTGTCATGATGGATATCAGTGTTGCGCCTTTAGCGACTCGTTAACCGTGCTGACCGAGAGATTGAGTCCAATTTTCACTCAGCTCTCGGGTATCCTCCATGGCGCTCTTTTCTTTCAGCCGTGAAAACGGCGACGCCCTGGGCAAGATCGCGGACCTCGAAGGCATAGTGGCGGCCATCCAACGGTCGCAGGCTGTCATCGAGTTCGATCTCGACGGCGTGGTCATCACCGCTAACGACAACTTCCTGCGAGCGATGGGCTACAGCCTGTCGGAGATCCAGGGTCGCAAGCATTCTCTGTTCGTGACGCCCGGCGAGGCGGATAGCGCCGCCTACCGCGACTTCTGGCGCACGCTGGCGTCCGGCCAGTTTGTCGCCGAGAAGTTCAAGCGTATCGGCAAGGGCGGACGCGAGGTCTGGCTTCAGGCTTCATACAACCCCGTGCTGGACAAGAACGGCCGTCCGTTCAAGGTCATCAAGTTCGCGACCGACATTACCGCTGTCGAACTCGCGCTTCAGCAGGCCGAAGAGGAGCGTCAGGTCGTCCAGGCCGAGCAGGAGCGTGTCGTCTCGACCCTGGCCCAGAGCCTGGACCGTCTGGCGCGCGGCGACCTGACCGCCAGCATCGATATGGTGTTCGAAGGACGCTACGCCCAGCTCAAGACCGACTTCAACGCCGCCGTCGTCAGCCTGAGAGACGCCATGCGCGCGATCGCCGAGGCGGCCGGCGGCATGGAAAACGGCTCGAACGAAATCGCCAGCGCCTCCAGCGATCTTTCAAGACGCACCGAGCAGCAGGCCGCGAGCCTGGAGGAAACGGCGGCGGCGCTCGACGAGATCACCGCCACGGTCCGTCGCAGCGCCGACGGCGCCAAGCAAGCCGCCTCGGCCGCTTCGGCCGCCACCCAGGACGCCAGCCGCTCGGGCGAAGTCGTTCAGCAGGCCGTCGCGGCCATGGGTGAAATCGAGAAGTCCTCGGGCCAGATCACCCAGATCATCGGCGTGATCGACGAGATCGCTTTCCAGACCAACCTGCTGGCCCTGAACGCCGGCGTCGAGGCCGCCCGCGCCGGCGAGGCTGGTCGCGGTTTCGCGGTCGTCGCTCAGGAAGTCCGCGCCCTGGCACAGCGCTCGGCCGACGCGGCCAAGGAGATCAAGACCCTGATCGCCAACTCGACCGCCCAGGTCGAGCGCGGCGTGAGACTGGTCGGCGACACGGGCCAGGCCTTGACCGGCATCGCCGGCAAGGTCGGCGAGATCGATGTCCTGATCCGCGAGATCGCCGAAAGCTCGCAGGAGCAGGCCACCGGGCTGAACCAGGTCAACGCGGCGGTGAACCAGATGGATCAGGTCACCCAACAGAACGCCGCCATGGTCGAGCAGGCCACCGCGGCCGCCTCGGCCTTGTTGGGCGAGGCCCGGGATCTGGCGCGTCAGCTCGCGCGCTTTCAGGTAGGCGAGACGAGTTCCGCCGTCCGCCGGCCCGAGCCCGCGCAGGCGGGACGCCATGCCCCGGCCCGCAATCCCGTCGCCGAGCAACGTGCGCGTATCGAGCGCATGGCCCGCCCCGGAGCGACCGCCGCTGCAGCCGCGCCGCACCAGGACTGGGAAGAATTCTAGAGCGCGTTAGGTTTAAGTGTGAGCGGTTAAACCGCTCGAACGCGCTCTAAATATCTGAATTTATAGCCTGTCCGCTTCAAATGATTCCATTTGAAGCGGACAGGCTCTAAGGCTTCCCGGCGGGAGGGCGGACCTGCTGGAGCAAAAGGTTCGCCGTCGCCGCGGCCGATCCGTCCCCGGTCAGGGCCGCCGCCACGATCGCGCCGTCATCGACCGAATAGGCCACGATCGCCTGCGCGCCCGGCGTGCCGCCCAGATGTCCCAGCCAAAGGCTCTTGGCGCCGTCGGGACGCGGGACCTCGACGGC
The DNA here is from genome assembly GCF_012184455.1 of Caulobacter sp. SSI4214. NCBI lineage: Bacteria > Pseudomonadati > Pseudomonadota > Alphaproteobacteria > Caulobacterales > Caulobacteraceae > Caulobacter > Caulobacter sp. SSI4214. Next base: position 58,582 of record NZ_SZWJ01000004.1, read on the forward strand.
CATGACGCCCAGGCCATACCAGCTGCCGGCGTCGAACATCGGATAGAGCCGCTCGAACATCGCGCGCACGGTGTCCCGCGTCAGCAGCTTGCCGCCGAGCAGCGCCGTCCAGACCCGGGCCATGTCGTCGGCCGACCCGACCATGGGCCCAGCCGCGCCGGCCCAGGCGGGCTCGATCGGGGCTTCCCTGGTCGAGACCAGCCTGGCCACGTCCTCGGCCTTGTCGCCCTCGGCCAGCACCCTTGAATGGGTCAGCCCCAAAGGCTTGAGAATCCGCGCCTCGATCGCCAAGCGCCAGGGCTGGCCGTCCACGGTTTCGATGACCCGGCCCAGCAGGTCGTAGCCGGTATTGGAATAGCGCCACCGCTCGCCAGGACAGGCCATGGCCCCGTGGCGAGCGATGATCCTCAGATCCTCGTCCAGGGTGTGGGCTCGGTGCTCGGCGTGGGCCTTCAGGTCCTCGTTGGCGCTGAACAGTCCGCCCGTGTGGGCCAGGAGATCGCGGAGGGTGACGACGTCGCCGTTCGGAACGCCGGCGACATAACGGCCGATCGGATCGTCCAGGCGAAGCTTGCCGGCCTCGACCAGTTGCAGGACGACGACCGCCGTCAGGGTCTTGCCGGCGCTGGCCCAGAACAACATCGGCGGTTGGTCGCCGCTTTCGGTGCGCGCCCAGGCGCCTCGGCCGGGAACCAGCACAGCGGCGGTCATGGCGGGCGCCTTGGTCGCCGACTTGGCCTTATCGAAGGCGGCGTCGAGGCGGGCGACCGTCTCCGGATCCAACGCCGACCTGGGAACCTCGGTCAGCAACGGCGGCGCGACGGGCGCGCGCAAGGGCGGACCGGCATAGGCGACCGCGCGCTCGCAGACGACGGGCTTGTAGTCGTCGGCCAGCGCCGTCGCCGGCAAGGCCGTCAAAAGCGCCGCCATCACCATTCCGCGCATCGCCGCCTCCGCATTCAACCTAGAAGACTGAACGCGTGTGGCGAAGTTTGGACCAGCCGGCGTCAGCGCGCCTTCGGCTTACCGGGACCGGTATTGCCCCGAACCGTGCGCGAGCCGGCCACCGGACGACGCGGCGCGGCGGCCTTACCCCCGGCCGACTTGGCGCCGACCTTGTAGCTGGGCGTCGTCGAGACCTTCTTCTGGACCTTGGGGCCCAGCTTCTTGACCGACTTGACGGCGGCCTTGCCGGGTTCGGCGGCGGCCTCGGCGGTCGGCGGCGCGGCCTTGGCGGCGGCCGGGCCCTTCTTGCGGATCGGCTTGACCGCGCCCTTACCCGGATCGACCGGCAGGCCGGCGGCTTCGGCGGCCTTGGCGGCGGCTTCCTCGGCCAGGCGCTTGGACTTCTTGACCGTGTTGCGCGAGGCGCGGATGCGCTCCTCCTCGCGCTCGCGGCGCTCGAACTCGCGTTTGCCCCGGCCGCTGTGGCCCTTGGCCTCGCCGTCGGCATAGGGGTTGGCGCCGGACTTGATGGTGATGCGCAGCGGCACGCCCGGCAGGTCGAAGCTTTCCCGCAGGGAATTGATCAGATAGCGCCGATAGTGGTCGGGCATCTGATCGGCGCGGCTGGAGAACAGCACGAAGGTCGGCGGACGGGCCTTGGTCTGGGCCATGTACTTGGGCTTCACCCGACGGCCGCTGACGGCGGGCGGCGGATGGCGCTGCATGGCCATCTGCAGCCAGTCGTTCAGGTCTCGCGTCTTGACCTTGGTCGACCAGTCCTTGTGGGTTTTGATCACGGCCGGCATCAGGTGGCCGACGCCCTTGCCGGTCTCGCCCGACAGCGCCACGACCGGGGCGCCGCGTAGCTGGGGCAGCATCCGTTCGGCGTGCTCGCGGAAGGCGGTCAGGTGCGCGGCCTGGTCCTCGATCAGGTCCCACTTGGCCAGGACGAACACCACGGCCCGCCCTTCCCGCTCGGCCAGGTCGGCGATCTGCAGATCCTGGATCTCGAACGGATGGGTGGCGTCCATGACCAGCAACACCACCTCGGCGAAGGTGATGGCGCGGATGGTGTCGGCGGTCGACAGCTTTTCCAGCTTGTCCTGGACCTTGGCCTTGCGGCGCAGGCCGGCGGTGTCGACAAGCCGGATCTTGCGGCCGTCCCACTCCCAGTCGACCGAGATGGAGTCGCGCGTGATGCCGGCCTCCGGCCCCGTCAGCAGGCGATCCTCGCCTAGCAGACGGTTGACCAGGGTCGACTTGCCGGCGTTCGGACGGCCGATAATGGCGATCCGGATCGGCTTGCTATCGTCGTCCTCGCCTTCGATCTCGGACGCCTCGGGTTCGAAGGCCAGCAGGGCGGCGTAGAGCTCGGCCATGCCCTCGCCGTGCTCGCCCGAGATCGGGATCGGCTCGCCCAGGCCCAGGCGGAACGCCTCGCCGGCGCCGGCCTCGCCCGCCTTGCCCTCGGCCTTGTTGGCCGCGACGATCACCGGCTTGTCGCGCTTGCGTAGGATGGCGGCGAACACCTCGTCCAGCGGGGTTACCCCCTCGCGGCTGTCGAACACGAACAGCGAGACGTCGGCCTCCTCGATGGCGGCCTCGGTCTGGGCGCGCATCCGGGCTTCCAGGCTCGAGTCATCGACGTCCTCGAAGCCGGCGGTGTCGATCAGCTCCAGCTCGAGATCGCCGATATGGCCCGAGGCGTAGCGGCGGTCGCGCGTGACCCCCGGCTGGTCGTCGACGATGGCCAGCTTCTTGCCGGCCAGACGATTGAACAGCGTGGACTTGCCCACATTGGGCCGGCCGACGATGGCGAGTTTCAAAGGCATAGGCGTCCAGTAGTCGATTTTCGCCCCGATCGCAAAAGGGGGGCCGAAAAGGCAACGGCCCGGGACGGCGTTCGCCGGCCCGGGCCCGAAGGCGTCTTGATGTGTTTCCGGCCTCGGAAGAGGCCGACAAATCTAGCGGATGGCCACCAGATCCGCGTCGTCGGTGACGACATAGATCATGTTGCCGACCGCGATCGGGTTGATCAGAACGGGAGAGCCGATCTTCAGCGTCTTTTCCTTGGCCCCGGTCTTGGCGTTCAAGGCCACGGCCTCGCCATCGCTGGACACCGTGATCAGGCGGCCATTGGCCAGGATCGGCGACGACCACAGGCGCGGGTGCTTGGCGCGCTTCTTCTTCTGCTTCTTGGTCAGGGCCTCGGTGTTGTTGAGGTCCTGGATCCAGTAGACCGATCCGTTCTCGCGCGAGGCGCAGATCACCTGCCCGGCCTTGTCGACGACATAGACCACGTCGCCCGAGGGCCAGGGCGTGGTGATGGCCGTCACCGGCAGGCTCCAGCGCGACTGGCCCGTGCGCAGGTCGGTCGCCGAGAAGACGCCCGAGTGGCTGACGGCGAACACGTCGCCCTTGTAGATCACCGGGCGGCCCGGGATATCGCGGATTTCCGACAGAGCGTTGGTGCGGCTGGCGCGGCTGAGGGCCTCGCTCCACAGGTCGTTGCCGTTCGCCGCGCGAAGGGCGACGAGCTCGCCCGAGGCGAAGCCGGCCACGACGGTGTCGCCGCTGATCGCGGGGCTGGAGGCGGCCAGAATCCGCGCCGGCTCGATCAGGGCCTGATAGGTCCAGCCCGGCGCGCCGCTGTCGGCGGCGTAGGTCAGCAGCTCGTTGTCGGTCGAGACCACGAACACGCGGCCGTCGGCGACGGTCGGCGCGCCGTGGACCGGCGTGGACGTCTGCTGGGTCCAGCCCAGATTACCGTTGGTCGCGTCGAGCTGGGCGACGAAGCGGAAGCCCGACGACACATAGAGCTTGTTGTCCGGGCCCAGGGCCAGACCGCCGCCGAAGCCGCGGCGGTCTTCCTTCCGGGGGATCAGATGCAGGAAGCCGCCCTTCTTGCTGGGGCCGGCGGCCGGACGCAGATCCTTGTGCCAGATCATCGCGCCGGTCTTGGCGTCCAGCGCCGCGACGTCGGCTTCGCCGTCCATCACATAGACACGGCCGTCGGCCGACACCGGCGGCGCCGTGACGTGGAAGATCTTGCCGCTTTTCTTGCCGAAACCCTTCTTCCAGGCGACGACGAAGTCCTTGCCGGCGTCGACATGTTCGATCGACTGCTCGGCGTTGCCGCCCGGCAGGCGCCACTCGGTCTGGACGACCGGATCGGGCAGGTAGAAGTCGGCGCCCTTCAGCGATTCCGCCGCCTCGACCTTCTGGTCGAAGGCGATGATCGAGATGCGCTGGCCTTGGCTCGCCGTGGACTTGTTCTTTTCCTTCCCGTGGAAGGGATTGATCTTCGACACTGTCGAACAGCCCGTCACGGCCACGGACGCCGACATCAGCGCGACCAGCGCGATGGAACGCTTGGGGGTCATCAGGCGGCTCATTGGGCGTTGGAGGCGGCGGGTTGTTGCGGCATGGCCGGAGCCAGCTGGCTCAGCGGCGGCGGCGGCGGCAAAGCAGCGGCGGCCTTCACCGCCGCGCCCAGCTCCTTGGCCGAGCCGGAGTCGATCATCTGCATGGCCGCCTGGGCCCGCTGACGCACGGCCTCGGAGGTGGTGGTGTCGAGCGAATTGGCCAGGATCACGAAATCAGCCCGCGCGCCCGCCACGTCGCCGGCCTGCAGCTTGGCGAAGGCCATCGCCTCGCGGGCATAGACGCGATACGGACTCTTTTCCCCCGCCAACGGCGTCAACCTCGACTCGATGTCCTTGTACGAGGCGGTGTCCATCAGGGCGAAGGCGGATTTGAGGCGGGCCAGATCTCCGAGCACCGGCGACGGCGAGGCCTTGGCGGCCGCGTCGAAATAGCCGACGGCCTCCTTGGTCTTGTTCTGGTCCAGGCGAATGTCGCCCATCTGCAGCAGGGCCAGAGCCTTATAGCCGTTGGCGCCGCCGTCGGCGACGGCCTTGAACTGACCGAAGGCCTTGTCCGGCCCTTGCTTCTGGGCGGTTTCCAGCGCGGTCTGGTAGCTTTCAGAGGCCTTGTTGGCTTGGTCGGTCTGATAGGACGTCCAGCCCCAATAGCCGCCGACGCCGATCACGGCGACCGCGGCGAGCGCGCCCAGCCAGGGCAGCGACTTCATCGCCAGCGACTGATAGCGCTCGGAGCGAAGCTGCTCTTCGACCTCGTCAAAAACATCGACCACGAAAGAAAGCTCCGAAACAGGCGCTAGCCCGAATAGGTCCCGCCAGAACCGGCGCGGACATCCCCGGGTTTAAGACAGATTGTGGCGGGCGAAGGGCCGTCCGCCGAGGCGGCGAACCTATAGCGTGCCGCGCCCAGCCGCAACGCCCGGCGAAACGGCGCCTCAAGCCTTCTTGGCGTAGTAGGTCTCGGCCGGTCCCGGAAAGCTGCGATCCCGGACGTCGCGGGCGTATTGGGCGGCGGCGCGCTGGATCTCGCCCTTCAGGTCGGCATAGCGGCGGACGAACTTGGGCGTCCAGTCGAACAGGCCCAGCATGTCGTCGACCACCAGCACCTGGCCGTCACAGCCGGCCGAGGCCCCGATCCCGATGGTCGGGACCGCGACCGCCTCGGTGACCTCGCGCGCCAGGCTCTCGGCGACGCCCTCGACCACGATGGCGAAGGCGCCGGCCTCGGCGGTCAGGCGAGCCTCCTCCAGCACCTTGGCGCGCTCCGCCTCGTCGCGGCCCTTGGCCTTGAAACCGCCTTCCATCAGCACCGCCTGAGGCCGCAGGCCGACGTGACCCATGACCGGCACGCCGCGCTGGGTCAGATAGGCGATGGTCTCGGGCACGGTCGGGCCGCTCTCGACCTTCACGGCCTGGGCGCCGGTTTCCTTCATGATCCGCACGGCGTTGGCGTAGGCCTGCTCGTGCGAGGCCTCGTAGGCGCCGAACGGCATGTCGACCACGACCATCGCCTTCCTGGACCCGCGCATGACCGCTTGGCCGTGCAGGATCATCATCTCCATCGTCACGCCGACGGTGTTGGGCAGGCCATGGACCACCATGCCCACCGAATCCCCGACCAGCAGCAGATCGCAGGCCTCGTCCAGGGCGGCCGCGACCGGCGCGGTATAGGCGGTCAGGCAGACGATCGGCGCGCCGCCCTTCCGCGCGGCGATGTCGGGGGCGGCCAGACGGCGAACCGTCTCTTCACGATGAGCGGACAGGATCCAGGCTCCTTGAGGCGCGTTTCGGGGCGCTCTTGTGGGCCGGATCGCGCCGCGCCGCAATATGATCGCGCCTTACAGCTCCTCGACGGCCCGCGTCACCGCGAAGGCCAGGGCGACGAGCGCCAGACCCGCCGCCAGCCAGACAGCCTCGACGCTGCCGGGCGAGGTGAACACCGACGCCACCTTGGCGTAGCCGGCGTTGATCTCGTTCTCGATGCCGTGGCTGCCGTCGCGCGAGATCTGGGCGATTTCGCTGGAAAAGCGGGTCGACAGGATTTGGAACGCCGCGATCAGCCCCGCGGCGACGCCGGCCGCGCCGATGAAAAGACGCCGCATGGCCCAACCGCGATCCAGCTTGGCGGAGACCTCGGCGTTGAATAGGGCCGCGTCCGGGAAGGACGGCGCTTCGGCGAACAGGCGAGTCAGTCGCGCTTCGAAATCGGGCTCAGCCATGAGCTTCCCTCCTGGCCCCATCTTCTGGCCGGGCCAGTCGCGCCCGGAGTTTATCCAAACCACGTTTGACATGGGATTTGACCGTGCCGATCGGAATATTCAAGGCCTCCGCCGCCTCGGCGTGCGACCAGTCGGCGCCGTAGCAGAGGGACACGCAGAGCCGCTCCCCCCGCGACAGGGCCTTCAGCGCCTCGTCCAGATCGATCCGGCTGGCCGCGTCCCCCGACGCGTCCGTCCGCCCGATGGCCTCGACCGGCTCGACGGCGTCCGAGAAGATCAGCCGCGCCTCGCGCTTGACCTTCTTCAGATAAAGCCGCGCGGCGATCTTCTTGATCCAGGCGCCGAACGTCCCCTCGCCGCGAAACTCGGCGCATTGCTCGAAGCCGGTCAAGAAGGCGTCCTGGGCCAGGTCGTCGGCGGCGGCGCTGTCCGCCCCCAGCCGGCGCAGCAGTCCCCGGACAGCCGAGCCGTGCCGCCGCACCAGCTCTCCGTAGGCCTGGCGATCGCCGCCCGCCGCGCGCGCGGCGAGTTCGATATCGTGGCCGGTTGGCGGGCGCTCCATGCCCATTGACGTCAAGCCTCCCCCGGCTCGCGCGCGCCCTTAGACCCGCGGTTCCTTGTTCGGATTGAAGAAGCTCAGCACGATGAAGGCCAAGCCGATCACGGCCGGGATGCAGGCGATGCCCATAAGTGGATGTAGAGCGTCGCTCTCGCGATAAGACAGCACCGCTCCGAAGGCGGCGATGCCAGCGCCAACCGCCAGCCAAATAATGCCAGTGCGCAGGTCGCGAAGGCGCGTCGGCGGGGTTCTCACACTCTTGGTGAGAGCCTCGATCATCTCGGGCGGCAAAGGATGACCCTTTTCGATGGCGGCACGCAAAGTCCGCTGCATCTCTCGCCGTCCACGACCGATAAAATAGAATGGTAAGGCGACACAGGCGACAATCATCATGCAGCCGGCCACGGGAACGACGATTTCCGGACCCATATCAAATCCTCCAGAGCGTGAGCGACGACGCCCCCGGCGCCGCCTTTGCAGATAAGAGGCTCCGGCGGCGCGGTTTGGAGGCGCCGGACGGCATGAAACTTTCGTAAGACCGCGTTTCAGCCGATCGACAGGCGACGCCAGACCTGCGGCCCGCCCGTCATGATGATCGCCGCCACAAAGACCAGACCGCCGCAAACCGGCGCCAGGCTGGGCGCGATCGCGCGCACCATCAGGTTCAGCGCCGGCGAGACCGCCCATAGCACGAGCGCCAGCACCACGGCCCCGGCGGCCATGGCGGCCAGTCGATCGAGAAACACCCGACGCTCGACCGCCTTCATGACCTCGGCGGTGAAGACCTCGGCGCGGCTTTGCTGGGGTTCCTCGCCCAGGAAGGCCGACAGTTGATCGTCCAGGGTCATGAAGCGCCTCCTAGAACTGCAAGCAGCCGCTCACGGCCACGGGTAACATGCGACTTGACCGTGCCCAAAGGAAGGCCAAGCGCGTCGGAAACCTCCGCGTGCGACCAGCCTTGACCCAAGCACAGGGTGACGCAGGCGCGCTGGTCTTCCGGCAGGGTCGCCAGCGCCGTCTCCAGCGCCATGCGATCCTCGGCCCCGACCTCCTTGGCGACCTCCAGTTCCTGCTCCCCCCGCCAAGCCTCGTCCCGGGCGGCGGCGCGCTGGGCGCCGCGGCGCTGGGACAGGGCTTTCTTCCAGGCCACGCCGAAGAGCCAGGCTCGAAAGCCCTGATCGTCGCGCAGCTTGGGCAGCCCGGCCCAAGCCGCCACGAAGGCCTCCTGGGCGATATCGTCGGCGTCGATCCACCCGCTTTTACGCAGGAAGCCTCGAAGCGGCTTCTCGTGGATCGCCACCAGCCGGGCGAAGGCGGCCTGGGACCCCGCGCGCGCCTGTCTGACGAGCGCGGCGTCCATCAGATGGTCGGTCCGGACCGATCGAAAAGCACCTGCACCAGCGTCGCCGCGCAGAGGGCGCCCAGAACGAAGGCCACGATCGTGAACGCCTCGCCCGCGCCGTAGATGTTGGTGAAGGCGGCGAAGGCGAAGCCGGCGCTCAGCATCCCGTACAGGACCACCTGGTACCAGGTGCGCTCGCGACGGCGGCGATAGCGCGGACGCTCGTCCTCATCGCGCTCGCCGCGCCAGCGCTTGTTTAGCTTGGCCAGCAGCTCTGGCGGCGGTTCGCGGCCCGAGGCGGCGTAGGTCTTGATCAGGTCCAGCGTCTCGCGATGGGCGCGGTACGACAGCCAGCTTTCGAACCCGCCGAAGATGAACCAGCTGATCGGGAAGATCAGCCACCAGAACTGACGGAAAATGTCCTCGGACATGGGCGATTTTCTCCTCAGCCGACTTGCAGCTTGGCGACCAGCTCGGCCGGGGGGCGGCGGCCGGCGCGGGTCAAGGCGTTCAGCGCCTCGATCGCGTCGCGGCGGGCCGCGTCCTTCAGCCAGACCTGGACATTGACGAAGACGAACCAGCTGATCGGCATCAGCATCCAGGCGTCTTGACGAAAAAGGTCGAGGGTCATGGCCCGCCTCAGCGCTCCAGCTGACCAACCAGCGCGGCCGGCGCCTCGCGGCCCTTTTCCGCCAAGTCGCGCAGCGCCCGCACCACCTCGCGCTGGGTGCGATACCTCAGATACGCGCGGAAGGTTCCCATGGCCATGAAGCCCATCGGGAACACCAGCCACCAGTAGTCGCGGAACAGGTCGATCATCGGACGATCCTTCGAATGTCGGGCGCGATCTCTCGCGCTTTCGAAGATTAGTCGCCGCCGACCGCCGGGTTGGATGCGCCGACATACGAAATAATTTCCGACATCGAGCTGAACGACACCGTGGGCCGATGCTCGGCCAGAATCGACGGCTTGGCGTAGCCCCAGCCGACCGCGCCGCAATCCAGACCCACGGCCTTCGCGGCCTCGATGTCGCGGGTCTCGTCGCCGATGCAGATGATCTTGTCGCGCGGCACGCCGCGCCGCGTGACCTGCTTGAACTTGCGCGCCTTGCCGAACAGCGACGCGCCGCAGGCATAGAGGCTGATCAGGTCGCCCAACTCCTGCCCGAGCACCCGGCGGATCACCTGTTCGCTGTTGGAGCTGACGACCGCGATCTTGACGCCGGCGGCGTGCAGCGCGCGCAGCATCTTGGCGGTCTCGGGGAACAGCGGGATCGTGTGGGCGTCGGCGGCCATCAGCTTCTTGCCCGCCCGCGCGATCAGCGGCAGCTTCCACGGCGAAACGCCCAGATAGCGGATGACCTCGCGGGTGCTGCGGCCGCGCAGCATCTCGATCTCCTCGTCGGTGACGGCCTTGAAGCCGTACCGGCGCGCCATCGGATTGACGGCCCGCATCATCCACGCCGCGCTGTCGGCCAGCGTGCCGTCGAAGTCGAAGATGACCATTTCGTACCGCGAGACGGCGTACTCCCCCACGCGCGCAAGACCTCTTGAGTCCGTCCAAAGCGGACGCCGTGTCCAGTGATAGACCGAACCTCCGAAGCTTGTCGTCCTAAACTTCGCTCGGCGCGCGGCGGAAGGCGTGGATAAGCGAAAGGCTCAGCCGAACGCAGCCGCGTACAGATCGGGCTTGAAGCCGACCAGGCGCCGGTGGCCCAGGTCCAGGACCGGGCGTTTGATCATCGACGGCTGGGCCAGCATCAGGTCGACGGCCTTGGCGGCGTCGAGATCCCGCTTGTCGGCCTCGTCCAGCTTGCGGAACGTCGTCCCGGCGCGGTTCAGCAGCACCTCCCACCCCAGTTCCTCGACCCAGCCCTCGAGGCGCGCGCGGTCGATCCCGGCGGTCTTGTAGTCGTGAAAGTCGTAGGCCTGGCCCTGATCCTCCAGCCACTTGCGGGCCTTGGCGACGGTGTCGCAGTTCTTGATGCCGTACATGGTGGCGGTCATGGCCGATTCCTCGCGAGATTGCCGACGAACTTAGCCGTTCAGGTTCCAGCGCCGAAGCACGACATGCTGGGTCCGGCCAAGTTTGCTCCGCACAAGGACGAAGTGATCGACGGTCCAGCGGATGGGCGCGATCGCCTGGGCCGAAGCGACCTGGCCGTCATAAAGCAGGGTGATATGCGGGGTGAAGCTCTTGTCCGGCTTCAGCCGGACCGCCAGCATTCTGTCGGCCAGCGCCTTCTGGAAGGCGATCAGAGCCTCCACGCCCTCGCCGCCTTGCAAGGTGAAAGGATTGGAGCCTCCGCGATTGGCGAAGCTGGCGGCTTGATCGAACACGACGTCGAATGGCGCGTGGGTCATCGCCTCGCCCGCGCGCTCGCCCTTGGCGACGATGTCGTTGGGCACGCCGACATAGTCGCCCAGATGATGCAGCGTGACATGGAAGCGATCCGCCGCGAGCGGTTGGCCGCGCAGGCCGAGCGCTTCCTTCAGCCGGCGCGCCTCGCGAGCGATCGCCTCGGCCGTCGCCGGATCGGGATACAGCAGGAACATCAGCCGGTCGGTCGGGGTCGGCGGGTCGAAGCCCGGCAATCCCATCTGCGAAGTCTCGGCCATCGGCGTCTCCCCTGGTCGCCGGCACGGTTAGACCGCTTCGCCCGAGGCTCCAACGGGCTGAGGAGGTCGCGATCCGCCCTCTCTAGCCCCCTCCCCCGATCAGGAGGCGCGGCCCTCGGCCGTCGCGCTCTCGACACGGGTCCAGATCTGCGACTTGCACAGGAAGTTGGGCAACAGGCAGCCCTTGGCCTTCAGCGACGTGCGATCCAGCAACCGGACCTGACCCGAGAAGGTCATGTTCAGGTCGGGCACGAACACCTTGCCCTTCCACTCGTCGGCGGCGGTGGCGGAGAAGTCACGCAACAGCTGCATCCCGACCAGGTTCTGGTTGCTGCCCTTCTTGACGTCGGCCTGCGCGCCGGCGCTGGCCCAGACCACCACGCCGCAGGTCCGGGCCTCGCAGGGGCGGATTTCGATGTGCACGCTGCCCTTCGGATTGCGCCAGACGCCATAGAGCTCGCCCAATCGCGAGGGGACCGGGTCGGCCAAGGCGGCGCTGGCGCTCGCGCAGACCGCCGCGATCACCGCCGCCTTCAATCCAAGCCACTTGTTTCGGCTCATCGGGCCGTCCTTCCCGCTTCCGCGACGCAAACAGGATGCGAAGCTAGAGCATCGCGCGGAAAAATGGATGCCGGTTTTCCGCGGAAACGATGCGAAAACAAAAATCCAGAGGAAGCCACGCGGTTCCTAGACCGCGCGGCCTCCTCTGGACGCTTGAGCAAACGAAATGAAGCCGTCGAAATGAAGGCGAACCGCGGATCGCCTCCATTCCCTCCAAGACGGCGCGTGATCAGCCGAAGCGACCGCAGACATAGTCCTGTGTGCGGCCGACCTTGGGGCGCATGAAGATCTCGTCGGTCGGGCCGAACTCGATCATTTTGCCCAGGTACATGAAGCCGGTGTAGTCCGAGATCCGGGCCGCCTGCGACAGGTTGTGGGTCACGATGACGATCGTGTAGTCGGACTTCAGCTCGCCGATGGTCTCTTCCAGCTTGGCGGTCGAGATCGGGTCGAGGGCCGAGGCCGGCTCGTCCAGCAGCAGGATTTCGGGCTCCACGGCGATGCCGCGAGCGACGCAAAGGCGCTGCTGCTGGCCGCCCGAGAGCGACAGGCCCGAAGCCTTCAGCTTGTCCTTCACTTCTTCCCACAGCGCGGCCTTGCGCAGCGCGCCTTCGACGATGCCGTCCATCTCGGACTTCGACTTGCTCTCATAGAGACGCACGCCGAAGGCGACGTTGTCGTAGATCGACATCGGGAAGGGCGTGGGCTTCTGGAACACCATGCCGACGCGCGAGCGCAGCTTGGCGACGTCCTTCATGGTCAGCAGGTTCTCGCCGTCCAGCAGCACCTCGCCCACCGCCTTTTGACCGGCATAGAGGTCGTACATGCGGTTGAAGGTGCGCAGCAGGGTCGACTTGCCGCAGCCCGACGGCCCGATCAGGGCGGTCACGGCGTTGCGAGCTACCGGCAGATTGACCGAGTGCAGGGTCTGATGCTTGCCGTAGAAGAAGTCGAGGTTGCGGGCGCGCAGTGTCACCTGGCTGTCGGCCAGATCGGCGACGAAGGATTCCGGAGCGGTCATGGCGTTCATGGACGATGGTTCCCGCGGGCGGCGACAACGCGGCCGAGAATGTTGATGGTCAGGACGGTAAGGGCGATCAGAAGCGCCCCGGCCCAGGCCAGGCGACGCCAATCATCATAGGCGCTGAGCGCGTACTGGAAAATGACCGCCGGCAGGCTGGCCATGGGCTTGGTCAGGTCGAGGTTCTGGAACTGATTGCTCAGCGCCGTGAACAGCAGCGGCGCGGTCTCGCCGCTGATCCGAGCGAAGGCCAGCAGGCCGCCCGTCAGCAGACCGCCGCCGGCGCCGCGCCAGATGATTTCCTTGATCGTGGTCCAGCGGGGCGTGCCCAGCGCCGCGCCCGCTTCGCGCAGGGCGTCGGGCTGCAGGCGCAGGATGTCCTCGGTGGTGCGGGTCACGACCGGCACCGCCAGAAGCGCCAGGGCCACGGCCCCGGCGAAGCCCGAGAAGCCATGCAGCGGCCGGACGACCAGCTCGTAGACGAACAGGCCGACCAGGATGGACGGCGCGGCCAGCAGCACGTCGTTCAGGAAGCGGATGACGTGGCCGTAGGGGTGCGCGCCGCCATATTCGGCCAGCCAGGTGCCGGCCAGGATGCCGACGCCGACGGCCATGGCCATGGCCATGGCGCACATCATCAGCGAGCCCTCGATGGCGTTGCGCAGACCGCCGACCGAGCCCGGCGCGGGCGTGTCCTTGGTGAAGATGTTGAGATCCAGGCCCCCGAAACCTTGCTTGAACAGCGAGTAGAGGATGAAGCCCAGGGCGGTCAGGGCCAGCACGGTCGCCACGCCGCAGGCGGTGACGAAGGTAGTGTTGGCGATGGCGCGAAGCGCGGGACGGGACAGCATGTTCGCCTCAGTCGTAACGCTGACGCAGGAGCAGCAGGCGCGCGATGGCCAGCACCCCGAACGTAATGACGAAGAGCACCAGGCCGAGCGCGGTCAGGGCGGCGGTGTGCATCTCGCCGGTGGCTTCGGTGAACTCGTTGGCGATGGTCGAGGCCAGGGTCGAGCCGCTGTCGAACAGCGACTTGGGCAGACCGTGCGCGTTGCCGATGATGAAGGTCACCGCCATCGTCTCGCCCAGGGCGCGGCCCAGGCCCAGCATGACGACGCCGATGGCGCCGCCGCGGACATAGGGCAGCACGACCGAGGTGATGACCTCGAGCGGCGTGCAGCCGATGCCGTAGGCGCTCTCGCGCACCTGGGGCGGCACCGTCAGGAACAGTTCGCGGAAGACCGCCGCCATGTACGGCAGGATCATGATCGCCAGGATCAGCGAGGCGGTGAAGATGTTGGCGCCGTTGGGCACGCCGTAGAACAGGGACTCCCAGATGGAGCCCGCCGGGGCGTTCATCATCAGCGGCAGCTGAATGTGCTCGGCGAAGAACGGGGCCAGCACGAAGAGACCCCACATGCCGTAGACGATCGAGGGGATGCCGGCCAGCAGTTCGACGGCCACGGCGATCGGGCGCGAAAGCTGCTTGGGGCAGAACTCGACCAGGAAGATCGACACGCCCAGAGCCACCGGCAGGGCGATCAAGAGCGCGAGGGCCGAGGTGACCAAGGTGCCCACGATCGGTCCGGCGGCGCCGTAGACCTCGGTCACCGGGTTCCAGGTGGTCGACGTGAAGAAACTCAGGCCGAAATGGCTCAGCGCCGGCCATCCGCCGATCGTCAGCGAAACGACAACGCCGGCCAAGGCGACCAGCAGGAGGGTCGCCGCGCCGAAGCACAGCCCCTCGAAAATCGGATCGAACCAAGCCCCTTTGGAAGCTGGTCGGGTCATTACGGCATCGGTCACAGGCGCCCCCAAGTGGACTGGGCGGGGGCCGAAACCCCCGCCCAACTTTACGCTTACTTCGAGACGTAGACCGGCTTGCCGCCGGACTTGATGTTGGCGGCCCACTGCTTGCGGATCAGGGTCTTCACCTGAGCCGGCAGCGGCACGTAGTCCAGGGCGCCGGCGGCGGCGTCGCCGTTCTTGTAGGCCCAGTCGAAGAACTTCAGAACGCCTTGGCCAGCGGCGGCGTTGCTCTGTTCCTTGTAGACCAGGATGAAGGTCGCGCCCGTGATCGGCCACGACTTCGCGCCCGGTTGGTCGAGCAGCAGCAGGTAGTTGCCCGGAGCCTTCGTCCAGTCGGCGCCAGCGGCGGCGGCGGCGAAGTCAGCGGCGGTCGGGGCCGGGAACTGGCCGGCCTTGTTCTGCACCAGGGCGTAGGTTTCGCGGTTTTGCTTGGCGTAGGCGTATTCGACGTAGCCGATCGAACCCACGGTTTGCTTCACGAAAGCCGAGACGCCGTCGTTACCCTTGCCGCCCAGGCCCGTCGGCCATTGGACGGAGTCGCTGGCGCCGACCTTCGACTGCCATTCCGGGTTCTTCATCGCGAGGTACGAGGTGAACAGGAACGAGGTGCCCGAACCGTCCGAGCGGTGCACGACCGTGATCGGCAGGTTCGGCAGCTTCACGCCCTTGTTCAGGTTGACGATGCGCGCGTCATTCCACTTGGCGACCTTGCCCAGATAGATGTCGCCCAGCAGTTCGCCGGTCAGACGGATCTGGCCCGGCTGGATGCCCGGGACGTTCATGATCGGCACGACGCCGCCGATGACGGTCGGGAATTGATAGAGACCAGCTTGGTTCAGCTGTTCCGGCTTCAGCGGCTTGTCCGAAGCGCCGAAGTCGACGGTCTTGGCGGTGATTTGCTTGATGCCGCCGCCCGAGCCGATGGCCTGATAGTTCAGACCGACGCCCGTCTGGGCCTTATAGGTTTCGGCCCACTTGGCGTAGACCGGCGCCGGGAACGTAGCGCCAGCGCCCGACAGGTCCGCGGCTTGGACAGCGCCGCCCGCCAGAACCGCCGCGCCGAGCGCGACCGCGATCGTCTTGAACATCCGTGATCTCCCAGGGCGCGGTGTTAAAGAGCGCCCGACGGAAGCTGATTAGGTGCTAAATATAACAGCCGGATGACACGCATTAAGTTTGGCTTACATTCCGCGTTGAGTCAGCCGGGGCTTGGAGGCGCGCGCTCCCGCGACGGATCTCTAATTTCAGCCAACTGACGAATCTGTCGCTCGCGCCGCCGGCTCGAAAACCCTCCGCGCGAACCGCCAGAGCGCGGCCGCTCGGCGCTTCGAAAGGCAGCGCCATCAGCTGCCCGGACTCGATATAGCGCTCGGCCGCGAAGAGGTTGGCGAGCGTCACCCCCGAACCGTGGGTCGCGGCGTCGAGCGCCAGGCCGGCGTCGTCGAAGGCGTGGGCGCGGGGCGCTCGCCGCCCCGGCAGGAAATGACCGGCCCAGGCGGTCCAGTCCGCGTCGGGACCGGCGATCAGCGGCGCCCGGACGACATCCTGCGCCGACTGGATGGCCAGGGTGCGGACAAGGTCCGGATGGCACACCGGCACATGGCTGAGCTCGTAGACCGCGTCGGGATCGGAAGCCGGGACCCAGGCCAAGCGGACCCCCGCGGCGGGGTCGTCGAGGCGCGTGCGCACCTCGATCTCGATGTCAGGCAGAGCCAGACCCAGAGCCCTGAGCTTGAACGAAAACCATTGCCGGGCCAGGGCCTCGGGCATGGCCACGACCAGCGCTTCCAGCCCCTCCGGATCGGCGATCTCGCGAATGGCGCGGTTCAACGCCTCCTGGGCCTGAGAATAGGTTTCGGCCAGGCGCAGCGCGGCGGTCGAGGGCTCCATCGCGCCGCCTCTCCGCTCGAACAGGGTGGCCCCGAGATCGGTCTCAAGCCGGCGGATGGACTGACTGACCGCGCTGTGGGTGATCTGCAACTCGCGCGCGGCGCCCGTGAAGCTGCGGTGGCGGCTGGCGGCCTCGACGGCGCGAAGAGCGGTGAAGGGTGGCGATCGGTCGGACATGAAAGCGAAGCTGGCCAGGAAACCTATGGATGCGATGACGTGACGGGTCTCAGTGCAAGGTCGGCGCGGCAAGCCCTTGCCCGCCATGCCCGTATTCAAGCGGGAAGGTCAGCTCAGACACCCTGCCCTCGGCGGCGCTGCGCGAGCTGAACCGTCCGCGCAGCTGCTCGACCATGGCGTCGATCAGGGACGGACCGGTCGGCGCGATCGGATCCAGCGCCTTCTCGATCTCGGTGATCCGCAACCTGCCCATGCCGCGATCGGCGCGCAGGCCGATGCGCATCAAGCCCGGATCGTCAGACGACAAACGGGCGTTCAGACATTCCAGCAGCACGATGGCCACCGAGGTCGCCTGTTCGGAGGACAGCCACAGTCCGCCCTGCTCGAACTCGACCCGCACCGGCGGATGCGACCGGGCCGACAGGGTGGCGTCCAACAGCTGACGGGCGAAAGCGCCGAAATCCAGCAGTTCTCCCCCTTCCCCGGCGATCACCCGGTGGGTCTTGGAGATCAGCATGGTGCGGGCCGAGGCCTCGCCCAGCGCCTTTCTCGCGGCGGCGTCGGGCTCGTCGCGAGCCTGCAGCTGCAGCAGCGCGGCGACCAGTTGCAGGTGGTTCGTCACCCGTTCGTTCAGCTCACGGAACAGCGCCGCGTGCGCCTGGGCCAGGCGCTCGGCCTGGGCCTGAGCGACCTTGGTCTCGGCGACGGCGCGCGACATGCCGCCCATCAAATAGATGGTGCTGGACGAGGTCAGGGCGAAGATGCCCAGCAGGGTCAGGTTGTCGGCGTCGAACTTCAGCGCATAGATGGGGGTGGCGAAGAACCAGTATCCCAGCGCGCCGCTGATGACTGCGACCACGCAGGCGGGCCCTACCCCGAACGCGTAGGCGGCGATCAGCACGACAGGATAGAAGATCGTATAGGCGTGGTTCGCGCCGAACACCGGCTGAAGTCCGCATCGCGCGCCGAAGCCGACCGCCACCAGGACCAAGGCCGCCCCATATTGCGCCCAGCGCTGCCTGCCTTGCTCGCTCACCATGCGCCCCCAAAAAGAGAGGCTTTTTACGACACCCCGGCGACAGATGCATGACACCGCGGCGCAACGGATCGGCCACTCTTAGACAGAATGACTTCGATTGTAAGTTGGACTTGACGCGCTTCGCCCCGTCGGCGCTAGAGCGCGTTAGGTTTAAGCGTTAGCGGTTAAGCCGCTCGAACGCGCTCTAAATATCTGAATCTAGGGCCTGTCCAACTTGGCGCTGGTTTTCCTTCGCAGGTGACGCCGCTACGTCCCGATGACGATGCGATCGAGGAAAACATCGCGATCGCGGCGCTGCGCCGTATCGGGCGTAAGCACGCGCCCCATCGGCCTTAATTTTCCGCCGGTCGCCGCGCGCCGTTCAGGAAATTCTCCGCGCACGCACCGATGCGCCGAAGCAACAGGCGGCGCCCGACGTTCGGACCGCTCACGCCTGTTAGGTCAAGTTACACAAGCTTGTCACACAACCTGACTAGCACCCCTTGCAACCCGATCGAACGGGTGCACCAAGGGGACTCCAATGAAATCCAAGCTTTCTCTGTGCGCTGGCGCCGCCCTGGGCGTGATGCTGGCCGTCGGCGTCGCCGCGCCGAGCCAGGCCGCCACGACCCATCACAAGGGTAAGAAGGCTAAGCCGGCCGCCGCCTCGACCCAGGCCGCCGAGATCCGCGAACTGCGCGCCCAGGTCGAAGCCCTGACCGCCCGCATCAACGCCCAGGAAGCCGCTCAGCAGCAGACCCAAGCCACCGCGCAGCAGGCCCAGGCTCAGGCCCAAGCCGCCACGGCCCAGGTCCAGACCGTGCAGGCCGCCGCCGACAGCGAGATCAAGACGATCCCGACCCAGGTGAAGACGGCCGTCGCGGCCAATACGCCGAAGCCGAAGACGAGCTGGGCTGACAACACCTCGGTCAGCGGCCGCATGTACTATGACGTGTCGAACATCACCAACAAGGTCGACGGCGTCCGCAAGACCCCGACCGGCACCGGCTTCGACATCAAGCGCCTCTACATCGGCATCGACCATAAGTTCAACGACACCTTCTCGGCCAACGTCACGACCGACTTCCAATATTCGTCGACCCTGGGCGCGACCGAACTCTATCTGAAGAAGGCCTACCTGCAGGCCAAACTGTCGGACGCCATGGTTATCCGCGTCGGCGCGAACGATCTGCCCTGGGTGCCCTTCGTCGAAGACGTCTACGGCTACCGTTACCTGGAAAACACCCTGATCGACCGCACCAAGTTCGGCACCTCGGCCGACTGGGGCGTGCACGCTTCGGGTAAGCTGGGCGGCATCTTCAGCTACGCCGTCTCGGCCGTGAACGGCAACGGCTACAAGAACCCGTCGCGCGGTAAGACCGTGGACCTGGAAGGCCGCCTGAGCGCCCAACTCGACAACGTCACCCTGGCCGTCGGCGGCTATACCGGCAAGCTGGGCAAGGACACCCAAGGCGCCGTGACCTACCACACCGCCAGCCGCTTCGACGCCCTGGCCGCCTACACGACCAAGACCTACCGCGTCGGCGTCGAATACTTCTCGAGCACCGACTGGAACAACGTCGCCACCACCACGGCCGACAAGGCCGACGGTTACTCGGTGTTCGGCTCCTACGCCTTCAACAACCAGTTCAGCGCCTTCGGTCGCTATGACTATGTGAAGCCGAACAAGGACACGGCCAACAACCGCAAGGACGGCTACTATAACTTCGGCGTGACCTACAGCCCGACGAAGATCGTCGACTTCTCGCTGGCCTATAAGCACGACAAGGTCGAGAATGGCACGCTCAACACCTCGAACGGCGTGATCGGCGGCGTCACCAGCGGCACCTACGACGAAATCGGCCTGTTCGGCCAAGTGCGTTACTAAGAGAAAACCTGGCGGCGGCGGAACCCTGGGTTCCGCCGCCGCTTCATGTCGCGAACTGGACCGCGGTCGCCCCCTGGCGGCCGCGGTTCTTCGTTTCAGAGTAAGCCGCGCGATATAGGAGTCGCGCGACTTGCCATGGATCTTTGTTTGGCCTCGCTCAGGAAGCCGGCTTGAGGCTGTCGTTCGTCCGGTCGCGGTCCGGGAGGCGATGGTCCGGGTCCACCACCGCCTCGGTGACCCGCTCGTGCGTGTCCAGCGTGAAGACGCGCGAACCGCTCTGCATCCAGGCCTCGACCGGGACGCGAAGCTCGGCCTTGCCGCCGCTCGCCAGAGTCACCCGCAAGGTCGCGGGCAAGACCAGCTGGCCGTGGTTCTCGACCGTGACCTTCGCGCCCTTCGCCGGATCGCCATCGACGTAGGCGACGTCGGTGACGGCCAGGTCCAGCGTCCAGTTGTTCGCGTACCAGCCGCGCCAGAACCAGCCGAGATCCTCGCCCCCCGCGCTCTCCATCGCCCGGAAGAAGTCGCTGGGCTTGGGGTGCTTGAACGCCCAGTCGGCGATGAACTTGCGGAACGCCGGGTCGAATCGCTCGGGGCCCAGGATGTCCTCGCGCAGCAGGGTCAGGCCGAACGCCGATTTGAAATAGGTAATCGGGTGGCGGTACTTCTCGCGGATCGTGTCGGCGCGCGACAGAATGGGCGGCGCGTCCAGGTCCTTGAGCAACTCGGCGATCTGCTCGGCCGGCGTCCCCTTGCCTGGCGCGTATTCGCCGTCGCGCTTGGGGCCATAGACGCCGTTCTGGAAGTCATCGGACTCGTAGACGTCGATGAAGGTGTTGAACCCCTCGTCCATCCAGGCGTCGCGGCGTTCGTCGAAACCGACCACCATCGGGAACCAGGTGTGGCCGATCTCGTGGGCGCTGATCCAGAACAGGGTCTTGCCCTTGTCGTCGATCCCGTCGAACACGATGCCCGGATACTCCATGCCGGTGGCCGGACCGGCGACATTGATCGCGTTCGGATAGGGATACGGGAACCAGCGCTTCGAGAACTGCTCGACGGCGTGCTTCATGTATTCGGTCGAGCGGCTCCAGCCCCCCTCGCCCACGCTCTCGGGCGGATAGACCGACTGGGCCAGGGCGGTCTTGCCGTTCGGCAAGTTGATCCGCGCCGCGTCCCAGACGAAACCGCGCGACGCGGTGAAAGCCACGTCGCGGGTGTCGCTCATGTGGAAACGCCAAGTCTTGGTCCCGCTCGCGGCCGGCGTCGCGGCGACCTCCTCGGGCGTGCGGATCATCACGGTCTTATCGCTGCCGGCGGCCTCGGCCAAACGCGCCTGCTGCTGGGCGGTGAGCACGTCCTTGGGATTGGTCAGCGCGCCAGAACCGGCGACGATCATGTCGGCGGGAACGGTCACGGCGTAATCGATGTCGCCGTATTCCAGATAAAACTCGTTGGCCAGGTAGGGCAGCGTGTCCCAGCCCCGCACGTCATCATAGACCGCCATGCGCGGGTACCACTGGGCGATGTCGTAGATCTCGCCGCCGCCCGAGGTTCCCCAGGCCGTTCGCCCGCCGAACAGGCCCGGCACGGTGTAGTGGTAGCGGATCTTGAGCTTCACCTGGCCGCCGGACTTCAGCGGCTTGGCCAGGGTGACCCGCATCCGGGTGTCGTCGACCAGATGCGGCGCGGGCCCGACGCCCTCGATCTCGACCGCCTCGATCACATAGCCCTCCGTGAAGGCCTTGCGCGGTCGGCCAGCCTCGGCGGCGGCGCGGGAGTCCTTGCGGTAGACGTTCTGATCCAGCTGCAGCCACAACATGTCCAGCGTATCGGGGCTGTGGTTGACGTAGGTGATCGTCTCCTCGGCGCTCAACGTCTTGCTGGCCGGATCCAGCCGGGCGTCGATGCGGTAGTCGGCGCGGTTCTGCCAGTAGGCCGCCCCCGGCGCGCCCGAGGCCGAACGCTGGGGACTGGGCGGCGACGGCATCGTGAACGGCGCGAAGGTCTTCAGCGGCGCATAGGCCTCGTCCGCCAGGGCGGCGCCCGCCGCGCCGACGGCCAGGCAAAACAGGCTCACGCCCACGAACAGGTCGCGCATTTTCTCTATCTCCCTTCGACGGCCGCCCCGCCGAGTCGCGGCGAAAGAAGAGACCCTTCCGCCGCCTCCAATCAAGAAACGCCGGCCGGAAAAGCAAATGGGACGCCGGGTTTGCCGCCCGACGTCCCACCTTCCATCCAGACGGGGCCGCGTCCGGTCTAGAACTTGGCGCTCAGCACCACGCGCACGTCACGGCCCGGCATCACCACGGAGTCCTTGTTCAGGGCCGTGGCGTTGCGGATCGTCTCGTCGGCGAGGTTGTGGCCGACCAGCATGAGCTCGATGCCCGGCTTGGCCTTGAACGGCTTCCAGCGGACCTGGGCGTCGACCGAGGTGTACCCGTCGGTCGGCGTGTCGGCGACGCCCACATGGTCCTGCTTGGAGACGGCCATCACCAGGAAGCTGGCGTCGATGGAGTCGTTGGCCCAGTCCAGGCCGCCGCCGATGCGTCCCGGCTGGATGCGCGGCACGTCGCCCGCGCCGGCGGTGAACTTAGCGCGGACATAGTCGCCCAGCACCTGACCCGACAGCTTGCCGTCGCCCAGATCGCTCAGCGGGAAGAAGGCCTTGGCCTCCAGGCCCCAGAAGCGGGCGTCGCGCTGACCGTAGTTCAGCTCCTTCAGGTCGCCCGAACCATTTAGCGCGCAGGTTCCGTCGTCGTCGCACATCCGGCCGGTCAAGCCGCCATAGATGTAATTGCTGAAGTGCGCGGCCCAGGCCGAGGCCTCGATGCGGCCAGCGCCGCCCAGCTTGTAGCGGGCGGTGGCTTCCAGCGAGTTGGCGCGTTCGATCTTCAGGTCGGGATTGCCGGTTTCGAACGTGCCGGGACCGTCGTGCGGCCCTCGGGCAAAGAGTTCGGTCTGGGCCGGGGCGCGCGCGGCCGAGGCGGCCGTCAGGCCCAGGCGCAGGGCGTCGGACGCCTGGTAGCTGAAGCCGGCCGAGACGCTGACCGGGGTATAGCTACGGCGCGTCGGAACGCCGGTGCCTGGCGTGCCGTCGATGCGAACGTGTTCGACGCGGGCCGCGCCTTGGAAATCCAGCGGCCCGACCGGCGCCTCGACGAAGGCGAAGCCGGCGGCGCTGCGGGTGTGAGTGGGCAACAGGTAGTTGGCGCCCTCGCCCAAGGCGCTGAACTTGCGATCCTGGATCTGGACGCCCAGGGCCGAGGCCGACAGCGGCCCCAGCGGGCCGAACAGGGCTTCGGCGCGGCCATCCCACTCCTTGTTGTTGAAGGTCGACTGGACCTCCATCGTGCTGGGGTCGATCTCGCTATGCGTATAGTTCGCGTAGCCGGCGTCGACATTGATCCGCTTCAGGACGCCGTCGCCCACCTTGACCGAGGCGCCGAACGCGCCCTTGTCCTGCTTCATGCTGATGAAGGTGGTGTCCGACGGGATGCCGTAGCGGGCCTCGTAGTGCGTACCGCTGGCGCCGACGCGGCTGTCGTCCCCGAAGAAGTAGGACGCGCCGCCCGAATAGCCGTTGCCGTGGAACCAGGAATTGGGCTGGACGCCGTCCGGGGTGTCATAATTGCTCGCGCGACGGCCGAAGCCATCCAGGTGCACGGCGAACGGACCCTGGCCCGCGTCGATCATGACCGTGCCCTCGCCCGTGCTGGAGGCCGAGCCATAAGCGCTCGTGACCTCGCCCTCGATGCCGTCGATCGGCTTGCGCGGTATGCGGTTGTTGATGACGTTGACCACGCCGCCGATCGCCTGGCTGCCATAGCGCAGGGTGGCCGCGCCGCGCACGACCTCGATGTCCTGGGCGGCCAGAGGATCGATCGGCACGCCGTGGTCGGGACCGACGTCCGAGACGTCCGAACTGGAGAGGCCGTTTTCGGCCAGCTTCACGCGTTGGGCGTCCATGCCGCGGATCACCGGACGGCTGGCGCCGGCCGCGAAGCCCGTGCCCGCCACGCCGGGCAGATTACGCAGCGCGTCGGCCAGACTGGCGCCGCCATTGCTCAGCACCTGATCACGGTTGACCTGTTCGACGATGGTGGCGAAGCGATCGGGATCCCCGGCCAGGGGCGAGGCGGTGATCACCACCTCCGACACGGAATGGCCAAGATCCTGCGCTCGGACTCCGCCCGCGTAGGCCAGCAGAATCCCGGCGCTGGACGCCGTCAACAACATCGAACGCAGCCGCATATGGCTTCTCCTAAAAACAAGCCACGCCTTATTATGTTATACCGTAACATTGGCAAGCGCGCGTTTGCGGGAATGTGCGAGCCCGGAGCTTGTGATGCTTTTCGGTCACGCCGCGCCCTCCGCGCGGGCAAATAGCGGCGATCGGCACGACGCGATCGGCATTGCCTGATTAATCTCGTTATGCAAGCTACCGGCGAGGGCAAGACACGCCCAGACTCGCCAAGGCCATTCCATGGATGTGTTCATCTTCGACGCCGTCCGCGCCCCGCGCGGCAAGGGACGCCCTGACGGTTCGCTGGCCGGCCTGAAGCCCGCGGGTCTGATCGCCCAGTTGGTCGAGGCCCTGAAGGCGCGAAACGGGGACGAGGCCTTGGACACGATCGACCATTTCACTCTCGGCTGCGTGACCCAGAGCGGACCGCAAGGCGGGCACCTGGCCCTGGCGGCGCGGATCCTGGCAGGCCTCCCCGACACGGTCTCCTGCCTGACCATCAACAACTTCTGCGTCTCGGGCCTCAGCGCGATCGCGGACGCCGCCCGGCGGGTGGCGACGGGCCAAGCCCAGCTGGCCCTGGCCGGCGGCGTCGAGAGCATGTCCCAATCGCCGTTTCTCTCCGACAAGGCCGACTTCTACAGCGACATGGATCTGGCCAGGCGGATGGGATGGGTTCCCGTCGGTCTGGCGGCCGACCTGCTGGCGACCCGCGAGGGCCTGTCCCGCGAAAGCCTCGACGCGGCCGTGCTGCGCTCGCACCGCCGCGCCGCAGCGGCCTGGAGCACCGGCCGATACGCCGGACGCGTCATCGCCATGCGCGGCGCCGATGGCGAGACGGTCCTGGATCGAGACGAGAATATCCGCGACTACGGCGACGGCTCGACCCTGGCCCGGCTGCCGCCGGTGTTCCAGGCGGTCGGCGCCCAGGGCTATGACGACATTCTGCTGGGCGCCCTCCCCGATCTCGACGAGGTCCGGCACCTGCATTCCATCGCGCATTGCCCGCCGATCTCCGATGGCGCGGCCCTGACCCTGGTCGGCTCGGCGGAGGCCGGACGGCGGCTGGGCCTGACGCCCCTGGCGCGGATCCGCGCGCTCGGCGAAGCGGCCGGCGACCACGTGCTGCAGCTGACGGCTGGTCCGACGGCGATGGACAAGGCGCTCGGCGCCGCCGGCCTTCGCTTGGATCAGGTCGGCGTGGCCGAGGTGATGGAAGCCTTCGCCGCCGTGCCGGTACTGTTCGAGCGCGACCGCGACTACGACCCCGACCGCCTCAATCCCAATGGCGGCCATCTGGCCATGGGCCATCCGATGGGCGCGACCGGCGCGATCCTGACGACGACCCTGCTGGACGACATGGCCCAGTTCGACGCCGAGACCGGCCTCGTCGTGGCGACCGGCGGCGTCGGCGTCGGGGCGGCGATGGTGCTGGAGCGGGCGGGTTAAGGCTCGCCCTTCAGCGCCTTCTCCAGGCTGGCCCGATCATAATACTCGCGCCATTCCTTGACCTTGCCGCCGCGAATGTCGAGGACGCCCACGACCGGCACGGCGCCTGGATGGCCGTTGTAGGTGAAGCGGTCGGTGCGCTCCATGAACACCAGGCCGTCGATCACGCCGATATGGGCGACGTCCAGCGTCACCCCGTCCGGCGCGCCCTTTCCCAGGGCGGCGATGCGCGCGTAGATCGCCTCGCGGCCGTTGACCGGCGGCAGCATCATCGACTTCAACGACCCGTCCTCGGCGAACAGATCGGCGACCTTGCGCCAATCGGCCACCTTCCAGGCGTGGATCATCTCTCGCGCCGTGGCCAGGCGGCTGGCGTCGGTATCTTGCGCGTGGGCCGAGCCCGCCATCAAGGCCAAGACCAAAAGCGCTCCCGCGATCTTCATGCGTCCTCCCGAATTATTCGCCGTTCTGACGTGACGGCATCACTTGCATAACAAGACCATGATGCTAGGGTCATGACAAGACGCCAGCCAAGACGCCCGAGCCGACGACGGCGCAGGGAGGAAACAGGAAGCATGGATATCAAGGACAGCGTCGCCCTGATCACGGGCGGCAATCGCGGGATCGGCGAGGCGTTCGTCCGCGCCTTCCTCACGGCCGGCGCGGCCAAGGTCTATGTCGGCGCGCGCGATCCGGCTAACGCCGCGCACCTGGTCGCCGAGGGCCAGGGCAAGGTCGTGGCGGTCAAGCTGGACGTCAGCGACGCCAGCACGATCGAGGCCGCCGCGGCTCAGTGCCAGGACGTCACGATCGTGGTCAATAACGCCGGCCAGTTCTCGATGCAGACGCTGATGAAGGCGCCGGACCTGAGCGCGGCGCGCGGCGAGATGGAGGTCAACTATTTTGGCCCCCTGACCATGGCCCGCGCCTTCGCGCCGATCCTGGCCAAGGCCGGCAAGAGCGCGATCGTCAACGTGCTGTCGGCCGGCGGCATCGTCGCGGTGCCGGGCATGGGCGGCTACAGCCCGTCCAAGTTCGCGGCGCGCGCCATGAGCACCTGCCTGCGCGCCGAGCTCCTGCCCCAGGGCACCAATGTCGTGGCCTTGATCGTCGGCTCGGTCGACACGCGCATGGCCAGCCACGTCGAGGGCTTCAAGGAAACCCCGGCCACGATCGCCGAGGCGGGCCTGAAGGCGATCAAGCGCGAGGCGGACGAGGTCGACACCGACTTCATGGCCATCGACGTCCGCGCCAATCTGGCTCGCGACCCCAAGGGCCTCGAAGTCTCCATGCGCCGCTCGCTGCTGGGCGAGCGCGTCACCACCGGCCGCTGAGGAGCCGATATGTCAAAGCCCGACTATGTGGATTTCGCCAAGCGTTTCGTGGCCGCCATCCAGGATGGCGACGGCGAGGCCGTGCGCGCCTTCTACGCTCCCGACGCCAAGCTCTGGCACAATACCGACAATATCGAGCAGACCGTCGACCAGAACCTGAAGGTGCTGGCGTGGTTCGTGAAGACCCTGCCCGATCGCTTCTACCGCGTGCTGCGCGTCGAGGCCCTGCCCGACGGCTTCGTGCAGCAGCACATCCTCGAGGCCACCCTGCCAAACGGCGAGAAGTGGGCGATGGACGCCTGCGTCGTGGTCAAGATCGAGAACGGGCTGATCACTCGCCTGGACGAATATCTCGACTCCGCCAAGTCGGCCCAGCTGCGGCCCTTCGGCCGCTAATTCCACTCCGCTTCTCTACTCTGCCTCGCGACCTGGGCGGACACTTGCGTGTCCGCCCTTTTTCGTAGCGGTTCAGTGGCGCGAAGATTGATCAAAGTCGGTGGTCAGACCCATCGCCTTCAGCAGGTGGGCGCGGTCGTAATACTCGCGCCAGACCTTGATCAGGTCGCCATCGAACTCCAACACCCCGACCACGGGCGTGGAGCCGTACTTGCCTCGAATGGTGAAGGTGTCGGTGCGCTCGACGAACAGGACCTCGCCGACGACGCCAATGTTGTGGATCTTCAGCTCGATCGACTCCAGCCCGTCGGACAGCGCGTGGACGCGCTTGTAGATCGCCTCCCGCCCGACCACGGGCTCGACCATCATCGAATGCAGTACGCCGTCAGGCGTGAACATGTCGGCGATCTTGCGCCAGTTCTGGGTGTTCCAGGCCTCGACCATTTCGAGCCCCAGGGCGACCTTGCGATCGGTGTTTGGCATTTTCCTCTCCATTGGTTCGCGGCGCGCCCTCGGCGCTCATAAGCTTGCATATCGATACTTATTGCGACGGGGGACTCTCTGTCGATGGGAGAACGCGCATTTCCGGCGCCACATCGACGCTCCGGTACGCGCCCGCAAATAGCGACTTGCGTTACGAGACTAAACGGGCAATTCTCCTATTCAGAGGCCAAATTAGAACAACAACGGTACAGGGAGGAGCGTCCGGCTGGGTTTCACGGCGCGCGGCAGAGCGTTCCTTTCTCGCCGCCCCATCGAGCAAGCGTCTCGGCTTATGCAAGCTTCTGATCCAGGCCTTGATCAGAACCGCTCGACCCCAACCGTCGCCCCGAAATTCGAGAACAACTCGCCGCGCGGCGAGCATCGACATCAGGCGGGCCCGAAGACCGAACGACGGCGCGGCCCAACGACGGGGAGGTCATATGAAACTGTCTCAATCCGCATCCGTGCTGGCCCTGCTGGCGGGGGCCAGCCTGGCCGTCCCAGCCTTCGCCGCGACCCCGCCTTCTCCGGAAAAGGGCCAAAACACCCTGGAAGAACTGGTGGTCACCGCCCAGAAGCGCGAGGTGAACCTGCAGCAGGCGCCGCTGTCGATCTCGGCCGTCGCGGGCGAAGCCCTGGCGCGCAACAAGATCATGAATTCCGAGGATCTGGGCCACGCCACCGTTGGCCTGTCCTTCACCCAGAACTCGCCGCAGGCCCTGGAGCTGAACATCCGCGGCGTGGTCAACACCCGCCTTTCCGCCCCCACCGCGGACCAGTCGGTCTCGACCTTCGTCGACGACGTCTATGTCAGCCGCTCGGGCAATCTGAACACCTCGTTCTACGACACCGACCGCATCGAGCTGATCCGGGGACCGCAGGGCGTGGTGCTGGGCAAGAACGTCGCCGGCGGCGCCATCAGCGTCATCTCGGCCGCCCCGCAATTCGATTATGGCGGCCATGTCGCCGTCACCCTGGGCAACTACAATCTGCAGCAGACCACG
This sequence comes from Caulobacter sp. SSI4214, assembly GCF_012184455.1. Classification (NCBI taxonomy): domain Bacteria; kingdom Pseudomonadati; phylum Pseudomonadota; class Alphaproteobacteria; order Caulobacterales; family Caulobacteraceae; genus Caulobacter; species Caulobacter sp. SSI4214. The sequence continues at coordinate 86,924 of NZ_SZWJ01000004.1, forward strand.
GGTCACGTGACCGGCCCGATCACCGACAGCCTGGCCGGCCGCCTGTCGTTCCAGACGATCAACCACTCCGGCTACGCCAAGGACATCCTGCACGATGTCGATCTGGAGAACCTCGACTCCAAGCAGATCCGCGGCCAGTTGCTCTACAAGCCGGAAGGCAGCGACCTGCGCGTTCGCTTCATCGCCGACTACAACTGGGACACCAGCAATGGTCCCAACCGCGTCGGCATGGGCGAGACCACCTGCACCACCGCCGCGCAGTGCTTCGCGCCCTGGTACAAGGCGCGGCTGGCCATCGCCGCCTTGCGGGGAGGCCTGTCGATCCGCGAGAGCCTGCCGACCTGGCCGCAGTATCAGGGCGACGCCGCGCCGACCCGCCAGCGCGTTCAGCACGAGTCCGCCAGCTTCATCCTGAAGGTCGACAAGGACATCACGCCCGATATCGGCTTCACCTCGGTGACCGGTTATCGCGGCGGCCAGGCCTTCACGATGTACGACCAGTCGGGCGTCGGCCCGACCAACGGCTACGGCGTCATCACGCCCCTGCTGTTCGCCGAACCGGTCAGTTTCGTCGAGGACATCGCCCAGTTCACCCAGGAATTCCGCCTGACCTCGCACTATAAGGACAGCCGTTTCGACTGGATCCTCGGGGCCTTCTACCTGCACAACAAGGTGCATCAGCTGAACCACTTCTGGGGCGAGAGCACGGTGCTGGCGGCTCTGTCCGGCGAGAGCCTTTGGGACGACCATGGCCTGAACCGCGACCTCGCTGCCTTCGCCCAGCTTGGCTACAAGTTCACCGACACCCTGAAGCTGGAAGCCGGCGTCCGCTACACCACCGACAAGAAGAGCGGGACCCAGCTGGGCAAGGCCATCGCGCTGGGCGATCGGTTCAAGCCGAACGACACCACGCCCCTAACGCCTCTGACCGACGCGGCCGGCTTCTCGACGCCGTATGGCGAGAAGTGGTCGAAGGTCACGCCGCAGGCCACCCTGACCTGGACCCCGACGGCGGACCTGATGACCTATCTAACCGTTTCGGTCGGCTTCAAGGGCGGCGGCTTCCAGAACGACGCGCCCAACGCCTTCGCCGCCCGCCAGGCCTATCGGCCGGAGTCGGTCACCAACTACGAGGCCGGCTACAAGTGGGAGTTCCTGAACCGCCGCGCGCGGTGGAACACCTCGGTGTTCTTCATGGACTATACGGACCTGCAGGTGCAGCGCACCGACGGCACCTGCCTCTGCAACGTCATCGCCAACGCCGGCGCGGCGGAGATCAAGGGCGTCGAGAGCGAGTTCCAGATCGCCCCAGCCCACGGCGTGCGCCTATGGCTGGGCGGTTCGGTGCTGAACGCCAAGTACACCGACTATGTCGATCCGGTGACGAAGATCTCGTACAATAACCTCTTCATGCAGCGGACACCCAAGTACCAGGTTTCGGCCGGCGTCGAATACACGACCAGCGTCCTGGGCCTGGAAGACGCCCTGCAGTTCCGACTGGCCTACAAGAAGCAAGGCAAGCTCTACTGGGCCCCCGACAACGTCCAGACCGAAAAGCCCTACGGCCTGCTCGACGGGCGCATCACCTTGGCGCCGCCGGACAAACCCTGGTCGGCGTCGATCTGGGCGCGGAACCTCGGCGACAAGGTCTATCGCACCAATATCATCGACATCCTGGGCGACGCGGTGTCCTCGTTCGGCCCGCCCCGCACCTTCGGCGTCGAACTCGCCACCAAGTTCTAGACGTCCCGTCCCGAGCGCCGGTCGCCTCGTCGCGCCCGGCGCCCCCTTCCTTCCCGAGCGGAGTGACATGGCTCGATTGTTTTCCATCCTCTCCGAGGTGATCGCCGCTTGGCAGGCCAAGGATGTCGAGGCGGTGCTGGCCCACATGGCCGACGACATCGTCTGGCACTACGCCGCGCCGGGCATGCCGCCGGTGCGGGGCAAGGCTGGGGCCGAGAAGCTGCTTCGGCGCTTCCAGGCCGACATGCACGACATCCAGTGGCGGATCTTCAACCACGCTGAGGCCGGGAACCTTCTGTTCCTGGAGGGCGTCGACGACTACCGCACGACCGACGGCAAGCGCATGGCCGTGCCCTATGCCGGCGTGCTGGAGTTCCAAGGCGACCTGATCATCGGCTGGCGCGACTATGTCGACCTGGGCGTCATCGCCGCCCAGAAGGCCGGTGAGCCCTTCACCGCGCAGGTTGAGACCCTGCTCGCGCGGAAGGCCGACCGATGACACCGCACCGCCGCGCCTTCGTCGCCGGCGCCCTGGGCCTGGCCACTGTCCCCACCCTGGCGAAAGCAACCGTTCCCATGACCAAGTTCCAAGTGCTCGAAGCCGTCATCGCCGCCTGGAAGAAGCAGGACGTCGAGGGTGTTCTGGCCCACGTCACCGACGACATCGTCTGGCGCAACTCAGGCGGTTTCGCGCCGGCGATCCGAGGCAAGGCGGCGATGCGCCAGGCGCTGACCGCCATGGCCGCCAAGATCAAGACCAACGCCTGGCGGATCTTCGACTACGCCGAGAACGACCACCGCCTGTTCATGGAAGGGGTGGATGAGTTCTGGTTCCACACCGGCGAGCACATCGCCATCCCCTACGCCGGCAGCCTGGAGTTCCGGGGCGAGCTGATCCGCGAGTGGCGCGAGTATTTCGACGGCCGCCTGAGCATCGCCATGAAGAACGGCGAGCCGCTCTCCGACGAGGTCAAGGAGATGATCGGGCGCCCCGTGGCCCGCTAAACCCCGTCGGCGGCAGGCGCGCGCACCGTATCGAGATTGGCCGGCTCGCCGCACTGGTCGCAGACGATCTGGGGGTCCAGCGGGTGTCCGCAGGCAAGATGGCGCAGGATCAGCGGCGCGCCTTCCGGCTTGGCCAGCCAGCGGTCGCCCCAGCGGTTCAGCTCGATGATCAGCGGGTGCAGCCCCCTGCCCTCCTCGGTCAGCCGGTATTCCCAGCGGTCCGGGCGCGTCTGGTAGAGGTCGCGCCGCAGCACGCCCAGTTCAACCAGTCGCGCCAGCCGATCGGCCAGGATGTTCGGCGCGATGCCCATCGCCTCCTGGAATTCGTTGAACCGCCGACGCCCCAGGAAGGCCGAGGCGATCACATGACTGGTCCAGCGGTCGCCAAGCACCTGAAAGGCCCGGTCCAGCATCGGATTGCCCCGATTCAGCCCCTCGGACGGCACGATCGAGCGGCGCTGGACGCGAGGCGGCGGCGAGGGTTCGTAGCCCGCGCCCGGCCCGGGCTCGCCGACCACATCGCGCGGTCCGACCGGCTGGCGACAGCAACCGCAACGCAGTTGGGGCGTGAACTCGGCCCCACAGCTATGGCGCAGTCGGTGGATCGGGTTGCACGGATCGAAGAACCAGCGTCGCTCCCAGCCGATCAGCGCCAGGGCCACGCTGTAGAGGTCCCGCCCCATCTCGGTCAGGCGGTATTCGTGCCAGGTGGGGCGCTCGGCATACGGTCTCTTGACCAGAACGCCCGCGGCCTGAAGGCGCTTGAGGCGGTCCGTCAACAGGCTGCGCGCCAGACCGATCCGTCCCTGGAAATCGTCGAACCGCCGCACGCCCGAGAACGCCAGGTACAGGATCATCAGGGTCCAGCGGTCGCCGAGGATGTTCAGCGCGCGCGTCGCGGAGTTGGCCTGCACGAGTTGGTTCAGGGCGCGGGGCGCTTGGCTGTCCCCGCTGCTATCTTCCGCCATGGCGACCCAGGTTCGGCGGGGCGCGTCGTTCGCCCCGGTTGACCGTCTGTACGCAGAACCCGGCGCGGGCGCAAACGGTCGCGCCGGCGCCGCCTCATCGCGCCCGCGCCTGGGCGTAGTCCTTGGCCAGGTCGTCGACGATATCGGCGATCGGCTCGATGCCCCGCACCGCGCCGACGCCGTGGCCCGCCGACCAGACGTCCTTCCAGCGCTTGGCCGTCTCCTCGGGCCGCCCCAGCTTGATCTCCGCCTTGCCGGTCAGCATCGCCGGGTCGAAGCCGGCGGCGGCCAAGCTCTGGCGCAGCCAGTTGGCCGGGATGCCGGTCAGGGCGGCCGAGGTGACGATGTCCTCGATCTCGGCCTCGACCAGCATCCGCTTATAGGCCGGGTCGGCGATGCTCTCGGCGCAGGCGATCAGCCGGGTGCCCAGATAGGCCAGATCCGCGCCCAGCAGCTCGGCCGCGCGGATCGCCCGTCCCTGCCCGATGCCGCCGCCCAGCACGATGACGCCGTCGAAGATCTCGCGCACCGCCGGGGCGAAGGCGAAGGCGGCCAGCGGGCCGGTGTGGCCGCCGGCGCCGGAAGCCACCAGCACGAGCCCGTCGACGCCCGCCGCCGCGGCCTTGCGGGCGTGGGTCAGAGAATTGACGTCGGCGAACACCAGCCCGCCATAGCCCTTCACGGCGTCCACCACGCCGCTGGGCGCGCCCAGAGCCGTGATGACGATCGGCGGCCGATGCTTGAGGATCAGCGCCATTTCCTCGTCGCGGCGCGCATAGGAGCCGTGGACCATCACATTGACGGCCCAAGGCGTCCCAGGCTCCAGCGCGCCGCCGATCTGGGCCAGCCAGGCGTCGAAGTCCTCCAGCGTGCGGGCGTTGTTGGCCGGGAACGAACCGATGATTCCCGCGCGGCAGGCGCCCAGCACCATGTCGACGCCCGAAACCAGGAACATCGGGGCGGCGATGGCGGGGATGCGCAGCCGGTCGGCGATGGCTTGAGGCAGGGCCATCGCTCAGACGCTCTCCGGACGCTTGGGCGGCCAGGGGAAAAAGCCCGAGGTGCGGCGCATATAGTCCTCATAGCCGGGCTTCTTGCGCTTCATGCGGCCTTCGACGGTCGGCACGCCGCTCCAACGGGTCAGGGTGAAGACCAGCCACGCCGGACCGATCACCGACAGCGCGCCGATCGGCGTCGTCGCGGCCATCACCCACAGCCCGAACCAGACACAGGCGTCGCCAAAATAGTTCGGGTGACGCGTATAGCGCCACAGACCCTTGTCCATCACCTGGCCGGCGTTGGCGGGGGTCTTGCGGAACCGCACCAGCTGCCAGTCGGCGACGCTCTCGAAGATCAGGCCGAAGATCGCCAGGCCGGCGCCGGCCAGGCCCTGCGGTCCCAAGGTCGCGGGCGCGCCGGACAGCTGGCCCAGCTGCACCGGAAGGCAGACCAGCCATAGCAGCGGCATCTGCAGCGCGAACACCAGGCGGAAGGCGGCGTAGCCATAGCCCCAGCCACGCTCGGCCTTGGCCTTGTCCAGCATCCGGACATAGCGGCCGTCGGGCCCATGATCGCGCCAACGCCACAGCATGTAGCCGCCCAGGCGCAGCGCCCACGCCACGCAGATCGCGGTCATCGCCATACGATGCGGCGTGCCGCCGCCGGTCTGGACATAGGTCGAAATCGCCACCGCCCCCATGCCCAGCCCCCACAGGCTGTCGACGGGCGTGCAGTCGCGTTGGGCCACGCAGATCGCCCAGGCCGCGACGAACAGGGCCAGGATCACCCCGGCGTTGACGATCGGTATCAGCAGGTAGTCCGGCATGAAATCTCCCCCGACGCCGCGCTCTCGCCGACGTCATGTTCTTCGTTCAAGCTTATGATCGATCGCGTGAAATTCGAGACGATCTCAGGAAAGGTCGATCACCCCGGCGTCGGGGCTTTCGGCGAACAGGCGCTCGACCTCGCCGACGCGCCGGTCGATGACCGCGCGTCGATTGATCGTGCCCTTGTCCGAGATCTCGTGGGCGTTGGCGTCTGGCGGCGTGGTCAGGACCAGGGCTCGGCGCACCCGCGCGGCGCCGCCTGTTTGGCCGGCGTTGAAGGCCCGCAGCCGCTCGGCGATATCCGCTGGATCAACCTCGCCCTTGGTCCACAGCATCACGCCCAGATAGGGCCGGCCGTCGTCGCACAGCACCAGGTCCGTGACGTGCGGCGACAGGGCGCGCAGCAGCCCCTCCCGCAGCGCGCCGCCATATACCCAGGTTCCGCTGGACAGCTTGAACTCCTCGGCCGCGCGGCCGGCGAAGGCCAGGCCCTGGGTCGGATCGTTCGGGTCGTGGAACACCGCAAGGTCGCCGGTGCGGTAATAACCCTCGTCGTCGAACGCCGCCGCGGTCTTTTCCGGTTCGTCCAGATACCCGGCCGTGACCTGCGGGCCCTTCACCCGAACCTCGTACCGGTCGCCGACAGGCCATAGCTTGACGATCGCGCCCGGGGCCGGAAGGCCGATGCCGACCTTGTCGCTCTCGAAGTGAATGACCATGAAAGCCGAGACGGTCTCGGTCATGCCGTAGCCGCTGGTCATCATGATCCGGTGGCCGGTCTCGGCCACGGCCATGGCCTGCAGGCGGTCATGGACGCTCTGCGACAGGCCCGCGCCGCCATACAGCATCAGCCGCATGTCCTTGAAGAAGGCGGTCCGCAGCACCGGATCACGCTCCAGGGCGTCGACCAGCATGGCGTAGCCCAGCGGCACATTGTTGAAATAGCGGACCGAGATCTCACGCAGATTGGCGATCGAGGTCTCGAATAGACCGGGCGCGGGCTTGCCGTCGTCGATGTAGAGCACACCGCCCTCCAGCAGGGTCGCCCGCAACACGAAGGCGCCGGCGGCGTGGTGCCAGGGTAGCCAATCCAGCATGACGCTATCCCAGCCGGCCGCCTTGCCGATGGTCTGGATGCACTGGGTCGTGTTGGCGGCCAGGTTGGCGAAGGTGATCGGCACCACCTTGGGCAGGCCGGTCGAGCCCGAGGTCAGCATCAGCAGCGCGCGATCCTCGGGGCGCAAGCTGGCGATGAGGGCGTCGACCTCGGCGGTCACGGGCGTTTCCAGGATGGCGTCATAAGCGATGGCCGGCTTGTCCAGGCCTTCCGGGTCGCCGGTGACGATCACCGCCCCGCCAAGGTTGAGCGCCGACAAGGCGGCCGCGCAAGCCTTTGTATTCTCGGCGAAGATAACGCCCGGCTTCACCTTATCGATGACATGGGCCAGGCGGCCGTAGTCGCCGCCCAGGGCGGCGTAGGTCGTGCTGACCGGGCAGGCGCTCCGGCCGGAAGCCAGGGCCGCGAAGCTGATCACCGCGAACGCGCGGGTATTGCCGGCCAGGATCAGCACCGGCCCCTTTTCCGGACGGTCGATCAACCACTGGGTCGCCGCGTCCATGTCGCGCTTCAGATCGGCGAAGCGGGTGTAGGACCACTGGCCGTCCGCGCCGCGATGGGCCAGGGCCGGCCGGTCGCCGCTCTTGGCCGCCCGCTCGGCGAAGGCGCGCGGCAGGTTGGGATCGTGCGGCGCCAAGGGCACGCGGGAGCGGATCAGGATCGCGCCGTCGGCGCGGCGCTCGACGTCAAGGTCGACCGGCATCAGGTCGGTCGGCCGGAACGGCGCCAGGCGCGGCTTTTCCAGGATGTCGACCATGGTCAGACCCCCACGACCAGGCTGACCGTCGTGGTGGTCGATCCGCCGATGTTCAGGGTCTGGCAGGTCTTGGCGCCTTCGACCTGATAGTCGCCGGCCTGGCCGGTGACCTGCTTGAAGGCGTCCAGGGCCATGCGAACGCCGGTTGCGCCGACGGGATGGCCCAGGCCGATCAGCCCGCCGGACGGGTTGATCGGCAACTTGCCGCCGATCTCGATATCGCCCGCCTCGATCGCCTTCCAGGACTCGCCCGGCGCGGTCAGGCCCAGATGATCGATGGCCATGTATTCGGTGGCGGTGAAGCAGTCGTGGGTCTCGACCACGTCGATCTGGCCAAGGTCGGTCACGCCCGCCCTCGCCCGCGCGTCCTCGATCGCCCGACGCACCTGCGGGAAGACATAGGGGTTGTCGGCGCTCGCCCGCACCTTGGTCCCGTATGAGATCGGCGCCGAGCGATGGCCCCAACCCTTGATGCGCGGCAAACTCTCCAGCGAAACGCCGCGCTTGGCGGCGTATTCGGCGGCGCGCGTCTCGGACGCCAGGAAGATCACGGCCGCGCCATCGGTCACCTGGCCGCAATCCTGCTTGCGCGTGCGCCCCTCGACCACCGGATTGAACTCGTCGTTGGCGGTGAAGCTCTTGTCGTTGAACGCCCACTGCCGCGTCTGGGCGTTGGGATTGCGCTTGCCGTTGGCGAAATTGATCTCGGCGATGCGCATCAGATGCTCGTACTTCAGGCCATAGCGGCGGTCGTACTCGTCGGCGAGATCGGAGAAGGCCCTGGGCCAGAGGTAGGTGGCGTCCTGGAACTCGTGGCCGGTCCAGGCGGCCGCGCCCAGATATTCGGCCGCGCGCTGGCCGGGCACGTTGCGCATCTGCTCCAGGCCGACCACGCAGGCCAGGTCGTAGCGGCCGGCCTCGATCTCGGCGCTGGCGGCCAGGATGGCGACCGAGCCCGAGGCGCAGGCCGCCTCGTGCCGCGCGGTCGGCAGGCCGTCGAAGTCGGGATGCACCTGCCCGAAGAAGCCGCCCAGCAGGCCCTGGTTGGCGAACAGCTCGGCGACGAAATTGCCGACGTGCCCGCTCTCGACGTCCTTGGCGTCCAGGCCCACGGCCTCGAGGCCGTTCTCGACCGCCTCGGCGAAGCCGTCGACCACCTCCATGCCCTCGCGCGCCCAGTTGCGGGAGAAGTCGCTCTGCCAGCCGCCCAGAATGTAGACCATGATCGTTTCCTCACCCTGCGCGCGGCGTCCGCCGCGTCGTTGTTTCAATCCCGAAGTTCCGGCCTGGCGCGCAACGCCGGCCGGCCGTCCATGAAGGCGGCGAAGGCCTGATGCGCGTCCTCGTAGGTCTCGCGCGGCCCGTCCGCGAGCGCGAGGCGAACCGCCGCGCCAGTATCGTCGGTCAGCAGCACCGGCGGTCCCTCGACCGCCCAGGCCGCGCGCAGGCGCCCGCCGCCCGAGATCAGAGTCTGTCCGCTGATGTCGCAGGCTTCGCTGACCAGCCAGGAGACCAGCGGCGCGACGTCGGCCGGATCCATCCGCTCGGCCAGCGGCGCCGACAGGTGGGGCGTGGTCATCGCCGTCGCCGCGTAGGGGGCGATGGCGTTGATCATCAGGCCGCGCTGCCGCCCCTCGACGGCCAGGCCTCGCACGAGGCCGATCAGCGCGGCCTTGGACGAGGCGTAGGCCGCCATGCCGTCGCCGCCGTGCAGTCCCGCCGAGGAGGCGCTGAGCACGATGCGTCCGGCCGGCGCGGCGCACAGCGCGCTCCAGGCGGCGTGGACCAGATAGAAGGCCCCCTGGAAATTGATGTCGAAGACGCGCTGGAAGTCTTCGGCCGTCTGGCGATGCAGGCGCGCGGTCTGGGGCACGCCGGCGTTGGAGACCACCGCATCCAGCCGACCAAATGTCGAGAGCGCCAGGTCCACCAAGGCCCGACCGGTCTCGGCCAGCTCGGCCTCGCCATGATCGGCGATAGCCTGGCCGCCCAGAGCGCGGATCTCGGCGACCACCGCCTCGGCGGAGGACGGCTGGGCCCTATCCGTCCATCGGTTGTTGACGACCACCCGCGCGCCCCGCCGCGCCAGGTCCAGAGCGTAGGCCCGCCCCAGGCCCTTGCCGGCCCCGGTGACGATGACGACCCGCCCCTCAAGATCCGCGCCGCCGGTCATGCCAGCGCCCTCCGGTCTGGGTTCAACCGGAACGGCGTGGCCAGCGGCCGGGTCACCGGACCGGGCTCGGCGGCGCAAACCACGGGAATGGCGTTGATGACGCTGCCCGCCACCGCCCACTGCTCGGCCGTGGTCGGCGTCCTGTCCTCGGGATGCTTATCGAGATCGACAGCGATGCGCACGCCCGGCCGCCCCTGGATCTTGAGCCGCCATAGCGGCGGATCGGCCTCGTCCAGATGGGCCGGCTCCATGAACCAGTGGATCGACATGATCAGCCGCCGATCGCCCTCGGCGTGGCCGATCCACCGCCAGTTCACATGCGCCACGCGCCCTTGCGCAATCGTACCCGCCGCGACCTCAAGCGCTTCGGTCGCGCCAAACACCCGGTGCTCGGTAACGATGCGCGAAAGGGACAGGCCCATCGACTTGGCCATCGCCGACAGGGTTTCGGCGTACATGCCGTTCAGCGATGAGGCGGGTCCCCAGGCGGGATCGTTCGGATCGACCTTGGCCGGATCCGAGCCAAAGCCCAGGACGTCGAAAACATATTCGGGGCTGCGCACCGCGCGGCAGTCGACGCTCTCGACCACCTCGATGGCGTCGATGTCGGCGCAGATCCCGCTGGCGACGACCGCCAACTGCTCGGCCGCGAAACCGGGGTTGAGGCCCGCGCCCATCAGGCTGGCTCCGCCCTTGCGACAGGCCGCTTCCAACGCCGCCAACCGCTCGCCCCGCCAGGCGAGGGGATCGCTATAACCGTTGATACTGATGACGTTCTTGCCACTTTCCAGCAGGCGCAGGATTTCGGCGTCGTGCGAGCCGTAAGGCGGCGCCAGGCGCGCGCAGTGGATCACGACGTCCGCGTCCAGGGCTAGGATCGTTTCGACGTCTGTGGTCGCCAGGACGCCGGTCGCCGGGCGCTTGGCGATATCGCCCGCGTCCCGCCCCGCCTTGGCCGCGCCATACACATAGAGACCCACGAGCGTCATGTCGGGATGGTCCAGAACCGCCCGCAGACAGGTCTTGCCCATGGCGCCCGTGGCCCACTGGATGACGCGAAACGTCATGCCTCCTCCCTTGTTGGAGAAAGCTTAGACCGGATAGTCTTGTTATGAAAGTATGTTCGGCGGGATTTTTCCCTCGCCGTCCGTCAGGCCGCGTTTTCCGGCGTCTTGGCCGGTGCCTCGAGGATCTCGAAGGTCACGTCGTGCGGCTCGACCGGCTGGCCGCAGCACGAACAGGTCACGGCCGGATCCAGCGCGTGAGCGTTGGACTTGTGGCGTAGGATCAGCGGCGGCCCCTCGGGCGAGACATAGTACCGGTCGCCCCAGCGCAGCAGCATCAAAAGCACCGGATAGTAGTCGAGGCCCTTTTCGGTCAGGCGATATTCGAAGCGCTTGCCGGTCAGTTCGTGCTGGCGGATCACCCCGATGCCGATCAGCCAAGACAGCCGTTCGGAGAGGATATTGGTGGCCATGGCGGTGTCGCGATGGATCTCGTCGAAGCGGCGCAGCCCCGTGAAGATCGAGCGCAGCACCAGACCCGCCCATCGGTCGCCAGTGATCTGGGCCACGTCGACCATCAGGCTGGACTCGGCCTCGCCGCTATTGCGCTGCTGGCGGCGGCGGCTGTAGAGCGGCGCCATCCAACCCACGCCCGGGCCTTCGGCCCAGTCGACATCGCGCGGATCGATCTCGTCGCCGCAGGTCAGGCAGGTCGGGACCGGCTCGAACACCTGACCGCAGAGACGGTGGCGCAGCTTGAGCCTGAGGCCGCCCGGACGCTGGGACCAGCGGCGCTCCCAGCGCAGCATCATCAGCGCCGGCCAGTAGAGATCCAGCCCCTTGCGGGTCATGCGGTACTCGTAACGCGGCGGCGCGTCGACATAGCGGACCTTCTCAAGCACGCCCGCGGCGACCAGGCGCTTGAGACGATCACTGAGCTTGGACTGCAACAGCCCTGTGCGTTCCCGCAGGTCGTCGAAGCGCCGCGCCCCGATCCAGTTGGCCTCGAGGATCAGCAGAACGGCCGTGTCGCCGACCACTTCCAGCGCCCGCCAGATCGAGCAGGTACGGATGAATTTCGAAGACTGCATCTTTCGGGTGTCCGACCGCTCGCTCGCGTGGTCCCCATAAAATCGCCCGAACGCGTGCGCCTATGCAAGTCAGTATAATCACTGTTCAGCTAGCGGCGACTCCCGCCAGATCGCGCCGCAGGACCTTGCCCAGGGCGTTGCGCGGCAAGGCCGGCACGATCCGCAGCTTTTCGGGCAGCTTGAACGTGGCGATGTTCTGGGCGCGGAGGTGGGCGTTGACCTCCTCCAGCGACAGATCGGCCTCGCCCGCCTTTAGAGCGACGATCGCGCAGACCCGCTCGCCCAGCCGCTCGTCGGGATAGGCGGCGCAGCAGGCCTCGCGCACCTTGGCGTGGCTCTCGATGAGGCCGTCCAGCTCGGCCGGCGAGATATTGACGCCGCCCCGGATGATGATTTCCTTGCTGCGTCCGACGAAGCGATAGAAGCGCCGGTCCCCGTCGGGCGCGATCTCGAAGAGGTCGCCGCTGCGAAACCAGCCGTCCTCGTCGAACGCGGCCCGGGTCAGGTCCGGAGCCTTCCAGTAGCCATCGAAGGTCATCGCGCCGGCGATGCGCAATTCGCCTTGTCGTCCGGGCTCGCCAACCTCCTCGCCCGTGGCCGGGTCGACCAGGCGCGTGCGGATCTTCCGGGCGAAGGCGTTCGGCCATTCGAGCCCCTCCGCCCCGAACCTCGGGAAATAGCGCGCCCGCTGCTCCGGATCGGGAATGGCGGCTCCCGTCGAAAACAGCGAGCATCCCTCGTTCGAGCCGAAAACGTTCATGATCGTGACGCCGAACGCCTCCTGCCAGCGCCGCACCATCCAAGGCGACAGGGGCGCCGAGCCCGAGCCCATGCAGCGCAGCGCCGACAGATCCCGTCCGGCCAGCAGGTCCTCGTTGCGCAACAGCATGGTCAGCACGGCGGGCGGCGCGACGGAATAGACGACGCGCTCGGTCTCCATCTGCTCCAGGAAGACGGGAAGATCGAACGGATGGTGCTGAACCAGCCGGCCCTGGCAGAGGATCCAGGGCATCACCATCCCGCCGATGGCGGCGATGTTGATCAGGGGGAACGGGTTCAGGATCGTATCCCCCTCCCCCAGCTCCGCGGCCTCGACGAGCGCCTCGCCATTGACGACCCAATGATCGTGATGTCGGGGCACGCCCTTGGGCATGGCCTCGGTGCCCGAGGTCCAGCAGATTGTCAGCGCCTCGGCGGCGTCCAGATCGGACGGGGCGTCGAAGCCGCCGGCGGCGGCCATCAGACCCGGCAGCGACAAAGCGCCCGGAGGCGCCTCGGCGTCCAAGGTGAAGACCTTGGCGCGCGTGACGCCGGCGCCGACCAACCGGACGAACATCGTCGCGTGGTCGCACCCGTGGAAGTCGCCCACCGTGATCAGCGCCTTGGCGTCTAGGCTGGGCAGGATCTGGCCCAGCTCGTGCTCGCGATAGGTCATGGCGATCGGACTGAGGATCGCGCCCATGCGCGCGCACGCCAGGAAGGCGACGACGCCCTCCGCCAGATTGGGCAGCTGGGTCGCGACCACGTCGCCCCGGCCAACGCCGTGCCCGGCCAGCACCGCGCAGAGGGCGTCGACCTCGGCGTCGACTTGCGAAAAGCTCAGGCGACGCGGCGGCGAGCCCACCAGCGCCGCGCGGTTGGGCGCATCGACCAAAGCTTCCGCGTCGCCCCGCGCGGCGACGGCGCGGCGAAAGAGATCATCCACCGTGACCCCACGCCACCAACCCCGTTCGCGATAGGCGGCGACCCGCTCGTCTGGACTCGGACGCAAGACGATCCTCCCTGGCGGCTTTGTTCTTACCCATCCGCGCCAGCCGCGCGCCGAATGGTAAGTATCGTTATGAAAGCATGTCGCCAACCGCGCAATTCAAATCGGCCATCGCCCCACGCCTCCGACGGGACGAACCGCTGGACGAAGCCTCGCCCGCAACGATAGTTATAACTACGGCTTGGAAGCCGTCGCGAAAGGGCGCCTCCGAGACTTACCATCCCGCGCCGCCATGTCGCCGGGCCGCGCTGGCGCTCCCTGTCCAGGCGGACTTCGAGGAGAAACGCCATGCCGAAGGCGATGGCCAGACCGACCGCCGCCCCCGACATCGCCCTGGACGCCAAGTTGCGGCCGACCCAGGCCCGAGGTCAGGACACCTATGAGGTGGTTCTGGCGACCGCGGGCGAGATGCTGCGCGAGATGGGCTTCGAACAGCTGACGACCAACGCGGTCTGCAAGCGCGCCGGCCTGACCCCGCCGGCGCTCTATCGCTACTTCCCCAACAAGCACGCCATCCTGAAGGAGTTGGGCGATCGCCTGATGAAGGCTCAGGACGACATGGTCTTCGCCTGGCTCGACGCCGGGGGCATGAACGGCGCGACCGCCGCCGAGCGGATCGAGAAGAACGCCGCCATGCTGGTCGAGATGATCGAGATGACCCGCCGTTTCCCGGGCGGCGCGTCGATCGGCCGAGCCCTGCGCGCGGTGCCCATGTTGCAGGCGCTTCGCGTCGCTTCGCGCGACAGCGTCGCCAGTCGGTTCGCCGAGGTTCTCAAGCAACGTTATCCGCGCGCGCCGGACGCCCGCGTCCGCCTGGCGATGAAGATGATGGTCGAGCTCATCTATTCAGCGGCGGAAATGGCCGTCGAGGAACCCGACCAGGACGCGCGCGCCCTGAGCCGCGAGGTCTGCCTGCTGTTCGAGCGCTATTTCGACACGTTCGACGATCTCTCCCTGAGCCCTTGGAGCGACGACTTGCCATAATAGTAGTTATAACTATCATACCTGCCAAACATGTACGGGGAAACGAGGATGACGGGGTGGAGCAACTGGTCGGGCAGCGTCACGGCCTCGCCGCGCCAGCTGGCCAAGCCGCGCACGGCCGCGGAACTGGCGGCCCTGGTGACCCAGGCGCGCAAGGTCAGGGTGGTCGGCGCGGGTCACTCGTTCATGCCGCTCTGCGAGACCGGCGACCTGCTGCTGAACCTCTCCGACTATGAAGGCGCCGTCGAGATCGCGCCCGATCGCAAGACCGTGTGGGCGCCGGCCGGATGGAGCCTGAAGCGGCTCACGGCGGCCCTCTGGGCCGAGGGCCTGTCGCTGATCAATCAGGGCGACGTCAATCCGCAGTCCCTGGCCGGGGCCGTCTCGACCGGCACCCACGGCACCGGCGCGGCGCTGGGCAGCCTGTCGACCCAGGTCCTCGGCTTTCGCCTGATGACCGCCGACGGGCGGCTCGTCGAATGCGACCCGGACCTGAATCCGGACCTCCACGAGGCCCAAAGGCTGTCGCTGGGCCTGCTGGGGGTGGCCGTCGCCATCCGGATCCAGGTCGCCCCCGCCTATCACCTGGAAGAACGCATCGAACGCCGACCGCTGGCGGAGGTGGCCGAGCGCCTGGACGAGCTGAGCGCGGCCACGCGACACATGGAGTTCTTCATCTTTCCCTATTCGGACGACGTGATCCTGAAGTCCTTGCACCCGATCGCGCCGACCGAAACGGGCCGCGCGGCCAAGGAGATCGGCGACGAGTCCGAAGGCGCCTTCCGCGCGATCTGCGACCTCTGCGCCGCCCTGCCGGCGCTGACCCCGGCGCTGCAAAGACTGGTCATGCGCACCATGGGCAAGGCCACTCGTCGTGTCGGCCCGGCCTACGAGATCTTCCCGGCCGAGCGGAACATCCGTTTCGAGGAGATGGAATACGAACTGCCCCGCGCCTCGGGCCTCCCGACCCTGAAGGCGGCTATCGCCCATATCCGCCAGCGCCGCTTGCCGATCACCTTTCCGCTGGAGTTCCGACTGGTCGCGGGCGACGATATCTGGATGAGCCCCTTCAACGCGGGTCCCGGCGCCTCGGTCTCGCTGCACCAGTACGCCAAGATGCCTTGGCGGCCGGCGTTCGCGGAGATCGAGGCGGTGATGCGCGACGGCGGCGGCCGTCCGCATTGGGCCAAGCGCCACACCCTGACCGCCGACGACGTCCATCGCCTCTATCCGCGCGTCGGCGACTTCCTGCGGGTCCGCCAGGCCTGGGATCCGACGGCCAAGTTCGCCAATACTCACCTGACCCAGCTCTTCGGGCTTTAGAGGAAGCGTGATGACCGACCAAGACCTCCACGCCGGGCTGATCGGCGTTCCCGGCTCGCGCGACGCGCTCAACACGCCCGTGCTGGTGGTCGATCGCGCCGCCCTGGAGCGCAATATCGCGCGCATGGCCGCCTTCGCCGCCGAGAAGGGGATCAAGCTTCGCCCCCATGCCAAGACCCACAAAAGCGTGGACATCGCCAAGCTGCAGCGGGCCGCCGGCGCCGTGGGCTTCTGCTGCGCCAAGCTCGGCGAGGCCGAGGCCCTCGCGGAGGGCGGGATCACGAGCGGCCTCCTGATCACCTCGCCGGTGGTGTCGCCCCCCGCCATCGCCCGACTGGTCGCGCTGAACGCGGCGACCACCGACCTGATGGTCGTCGTCGACCATCCCGCCAATGTCGCGGCCCTAGGCGAAGCGGCCAGCGGCGGCGGCAAATCGCTGAAGGTGGTCATCGACCTCGATCCCGGTATCCATCGCACGGGCGTCAGCTCTCCGGACGCCGCCATCGACCTGCTGAAGGCGATCCAGTCCCAGCCGAGCCTGCTCTATGCCGGCTTGCAGTGCTATTGCGGGATGCAGCAGCACATCGAAGGCTTCGCCGACCGCAAGGGCGCGGTGGAGGAGCGCGGCGCCTATATCCGCTCGGTGGTCGAGGCCTTGACCGCGGCCGGCGCCCCGCCGCCGATCGTCACCGGCTCGGGCACCGGATCCCACCGCATCGACGCCGAGCTAGGCCTCTTCACCGAGTTCCAGGTCGGCTCCTACGTGTTCATGGACGACCAGTACCTGGTCTGCGACATCGCCGGCGCGGGGGCCGACCAGAGCCCCTACGAGCCGTCGTTGTTCGTCGAGGCCCGGGTCGTCAGCGCCAATACGCCGGCTCTGGCCACGGTGGACGCCGGCTACAAGGCCCTGTCGACCGACGCCGACCCGCCCAAGGTGGTCGGCGGCGCGCCGGAGGGCTCGCGTTACTTCTTCATGGGCGACGAGCATGGGGCGATCCTGCCGCCCCCGGGCCAGACGCCTCCCGCGCTCGGCGAGCGCGTCACCTTGCGCGCGCCGCACTGCGACCCGACGGTGAACCTCTACGACACCTACCACGTCGTCGAGGGCGACACCCTGGTGGCGCTGTGGCCGGTGTCCGCGCGCGGACGTTCGCGTTGAAGCCGGCTGCGGCCGAGCGCGCGTTCGGTTTAAGCGTGAGCGGTTAAGCCGCTCGAACGCGCTCTAAACATTTGAATCTAGGGCCTGTTATCCGCTCAAATCAGTCCATTCGAGCGGATAAGGCTCTAGGTCATGGCGGCGGAGCGGCGCATCAACCGATCGTAGGTCGAGCGCCGGATCGGACGCTTGTCCCGCAGACGCACCCAGGTGGTCTCGCTGATGCCCAGCGTGCCTTGCAGATGCGCCTTGGTGATCGCCGGCAGCAAGCTTCGCAGGCGACGGACCTGGTCGGAGTCGACGATGATCATCGTCATGGGGTCGTGGCCTCGACGAGGTCCAGACGGGCCTTCAGCGGATCGGCGACGACCTTGGGTCCCTGCCAGGAGAAGTCCATGATCCTGTCCGAGGCGGCCTCATATCGCGGCCAGGCCGGGCCGCCGGACATGGCCGGAACGCCCGTCTTGGCGAAGCCGATCCAGTAGGCGTGCGCCGCCTTGGCGGCCGCCGCGTCGGCGGGGGTTAGGGCCGCGCCGTAGCGCGCGTCGACCGTGTCGAACACGAACGGGATCTCGGTGGCGTGCGGCGCCCCCCACCACTGCCCGCGCAGGCTCTCGGCCACATACGAGAAGCGGAACTGATAGACTGGCGCGCCCTGGGCCGACAGGGTCTTGGCCACGGCGCGGGCGGGTTCGATGAACATGCGGTCGCCCGCCGCCGCCCAACCATAGACCTTGATGTCGCCGCCGCCCTTGGGGTCGTACAGAGCCTCGGCCTCGGCGCGGCGCGCGCCGAACGGGGCGAAGACCTGGTCGCGGCTGCCGCCGAAGAAGAAGCCGTCGGCGCTGGTCGCGCCGACCATGACCGGCATCTTGCTCCAGGCGCCGGCCTTGTAGGCCTCCAGCGTCTCGCGGGTCAGCATCTTGCCGTCCAGCATCGGGCCGCCGCCCCAGGTGGGCGTGCCCGAGGTGGCCATGTTGAGGCCGTCCACCACCGTGTCGGCCGGCAGGGCGCGCAAGGCGTCCAGCGCCGCCGCGTCGGTGCCGGATACGCCAGCCTTGGCCGCGAAGGCCAGGCCAGCCGCCTCGGCCGAGCGCGCGCCGGGCGGCGCGGTCAGCGGCAGGGCCGGCAAGAGCCGCGGACGACCGCCGCCCGACTCGATGATCGCCTTGTTGAACAGTCCCTTGGCCTGGGGCGCCGTCAGCAGAGCGTGAACGGACATGCCGCCCGCCGATTCCCCGAAGACCGTCACGTTGTTCGGATCGCCCCCGAAGGCCGCGATGTTGTCGCGCACCCATTTCAGCGCCGCGATCTGGTCCATCAGGCCATAGTTGCCCAGCAGTCCGCCGTCCGCCTTGGCCGCCGTCAGAGCCGGATGGGCGAAGAAGCCGAAGCGGCCGACGCGATAGTTGAAGCTGACCAGCACCACGCCGTCGCGGGCGAAGCGATCGCCGCTATAGACGGCGGGGGAGCTGCCGCCGTTGACGAAGCCGCCACCATAGATCCAGATCATGACCGGCCGCTTGACCTTGTCCTTCAAGGCCGCTTCCGGCGTCCAGACATTGGCGTAGAGGCAGTCCTCGGCCGGCTTGACGCCCAGGGGGGCGGCGTCGCCGGGGAACGGGTTCTGCATACAGTCGGGGCCATAGGCCTTGGCGTCGCGCGGCGCGGTCCAGGCTTTCGGCGGCTGGGGCGCGCGCCAGCGGAGCGCGCCGATCGGCGGAGCGGCAAAGGGCACGCCCTTGAAGGCGGCCACCCCCTCGGCGGCGGCGCCCACCACGGGGCCAAAGGTGGTCGGGACGGTCGGATCGGCCGCCAGAACCGGGGTGGCGCCCAGGCTCGTGACAGCCGCCAGGGCGGCGATGCGAAGGGTCATGACGTTCCTTCCGTTATGGCTTCAGCGCGCGCGGCGCGACCTTGGCGGCGCCTTTCAGGGTCAGGTCGGCCGAGGACGCGCCGACAGCGACCTGATATTGGCCGCCCGTCAAGTTCCACCGCTTGGCCTTGGGGTCGAAGCTGGCCAGCAGGCGAGGATCGGCGGTCAGGGTGACGCGGCGGGTCTCGCCA